>DATMPT010000265.1:0-11311 GCA_035567355.1 Solirubrobacteraceae bacterium | reverse complement strand
TGATGAGCTGCAGATCGGCAAGTACAAGCTCACCTACCACGCACGCTAATGGCCACCACCTCCCAAATCGAGATCCCCGAGGCCGACACGGCCAATGGGGCAAGCGCCGCGGGGACACTCCAAAAGGCGCTCACGATCGGCGCCGTCTGCAAGGCGCTTGTACAGGAGTTCCCAGACATCTCGATCTCCAAGATCCGCTACCTGGAGGACCAGAAGCTGCTCACGCCGCGGCGCACGCCCGGCGGCTACCGGCTCTACTCCCAAAGCGACCTCCAGCGCTTGCGCACGATCTTGCGTATGCAGCGCGACGAGTTCCTGCCTTTGCGCGTGATCCGCCAAGAGCTCGCCGCGGGGCGCGCCAGTGAAATGCAGGTTCCGCGTCCCGGGCGCGAGGGCGGCAAGCGCGCGTGGCATACCAGCGTGAGCGTGCGCGAGCAGGAGGGCGCGCTCTACTCTCTGGAGGAGGTCTTGGAGGAGACCAATGCCGAGGCCAAGCTCGTGCGCGAGCTCGAAGAGTATGGCGTCGTCAAGGGCGAGATGCGCGGGGGAGTGCGTTATTTCGATGAGACCGAGCGCGAGATCATCAGCGCCGTGTCCGAGCTTGCCCGCTACGGCGTCGGCGGACGCAACCTGCGCGTCTTTCGCTCCTCGGCCGACCGCGAGGCGAACCTTTTGCAACAGATCCTCGCACCGGCCCTGCGCTCACGCAACCCCCAGCGGCGCAAGGATGCGGTAGACGCGCTCGAGAACCTGGCGGCTGTGACGACCCATCTTAAGCACCTGTTGCTGGTGCGCGACCTGCGCAAGATCGTCAGGTGAGACGGCCCTCGCGCGGTGTCAGTGGCCCTCGATGCCCGAGGTACCCGCTGAGCCGCCCCCGAATGCCCGGCGCACCACCGGTACGCCTTCGCCCGAGCTCGGCTCCTCCCACCCACGGACCGGCCATCCGATGCCTCCGATTGACGATCTGCGCGCGCTGATTCGCGACATCCCCGACTTCCCCAAGCCGGGGATCCTCTTCAAGGACATCACGCCTTTGATGGCGGACGCCGCGGCGCTTGCTCAGGCCGTGGAGGGACTAGCGGCCCATGCGCGCCCCCTGGACGTCGGCTGCGTGCTCGCGGCCGAGGCACGCGGCTTCCTCCTCGGGCCGGCGCTTGCGCTGGCGCTCGGTACCGGCTTCGTGCTGGCGCGCAAGCCCGGCAAGCTTCCCTATGAGACGGTGAGCGCCGAGTACGAGCTCGAGTACGGCCTCGATCGCCTCGAGCTCCATAGCGACGCCATCAGGCCGGGCACGCGCGTGCTCGTGCACGACGACTTGCTTGCCACCGGAGGGACCGCGCGGGCGTTGTGCGAGTTGGTGGAGCGTTTGGGCGGAGCGGTGGCCGGGTGCGGCTTTCTGCTGGAGCTCGCGTTTTTGGGTGGCCGGGAGCGATTGGCTCCGCATGCCGCTCACGCCTTGCTCACCTATGAGACCTAGCCGATGCCCACCGCCCGGCGCACCCGCACAATCAACGCTTCGCCTCCGGAGGTGTGGGAGGTTCTCGGCGATCCCCACCACCTGCCCCGGTGGTGGCCGCGCGTGAGCCGGGTGGAGGCCGTCACCTTGACGGGTACAGGCGAGCTGGACGCCTTCACGGAGGTCTTGACGAGCGCCAAGGGGAAAATCGTGCGGGCGGACTTCCGGCTCGTGGACGCCGTGAGCGAGCAGCGCATCGTGTGGTCTCAGCAGGTCCAGAACACACCGTTCGCGCGCGTGCTCAAGAGTGCCGAAACAGAGGTCTCCTTGGCGGGGGAGAGCGCTGGAGAAGCGACGGAGGTCACGATCGAGCTGCGCCAGGCCCTGCAGGGATTTCTCGCGCGATTGGGCGGACATTTGGTGCGCCGTGCCGCCGGCTCCACGATCGAGGAGGCATTGGACGGTCTGGAGCGAATCGTGGGTAGGCCCGGCTGATGGCATCCGCGCGCACCCCATCCGTTGAATCCCATGCGAGCGCGGGCATGGCAGGACAGATGCGCTGGTGGGGTTGGGGCGATCCTTCCCATCCCTCCAGCCTGCCACCGCACGCGCTTCGGTTTCTGCGCGAGACGATCGGCATCGCCGCCAAGCCAAGACCGCCGGTGGCCCTCGAACACGTGCAGATCGACCCCTCGGCCCTCCCAGCCGCGCTGCTCGAGGAGTTGCGTGGCGTGCTCGGATCACAGCACGTCCGTGACGATCACGGCGACCGGGTGGCCCACGCGGCCGGCAGGGGCTATCCCGACCTCATTCGCCTGCGCGCGGGCGAGCCCGAGGGAGCCCCCGACGCGGTGCTCTATCCCGCCTCGCACGAGCAGCTGCGCGCCCTGCTCGAGCTGTGCTCGCGCGACTCGCTCGCCGTGGTGGCGTTCGGCGGTGGCACGAGCGTCGTCGGCGGCGTGGAGCCCCTGCGCGGCCCCCACCGCGGCGTGCTAGCGCTCGACACGCGCCGCCTTGCCGGCGTGATCGGTTTCGACGAGCGCTCCCTGGTCCTCACCGTGCAAGCCGGAGCCCGCGCGCGCGACATAGAGCGCTGGCTGGCGGGCAAGGGCTTCACGCTCGGGCACTTCCCCCAGTCCTACGAGTACGTCTCGCTCGGCGGCTGCGCCGCCACGCGCTCGGCGGGCCAAGCATCGACTGGCTACGGTCGCTTCGAGCGCATGGTTCAGGGTCTGCGCATGGCGGCACCGGCGGGTGACATCAACTTGGCCGCCCTGCCCGCGAGCGCCGCCGGCCCCAGCGTGCGCGAGCTCCTGGTCGGCTCGGAGGGGACGCTCGGGGTGATAGACGAGCTGTCCTTGCGGGTTCACCGGGCGCCTGCCGAGCGTGTATATGAAGGGGTTTTCTTCGACAGCTTCCAAGCGGGCGTGGATGTGCTTCGAGAGCTCTCCCAAGGGCACTGCGCCCCTGATGTGGCACGGCTCTCAGACGAACAGGAGACGCGTATGTCGCTTGCGCTCGCGGGCTCCGGTGGCGCGAAGGGCCGTCTCGGGCGCGCCTACGTCGGCGCGCGTGGCTTCGGGGATGGCTGTCTGGCGATCCTCGGTTTCGAGGGCAGCCGCAAGGCGCTCGGCGCGCGCCGAGCGCAGGCAATCGAGATCGTGCGACGCGGTGGCGGGCTGCGCGTGGGACGCTCACCGGGAAGGGCTTGGCTTGCCTCGCGCTTCTCCGCGCCCTATTTGCGCGATGACCTGCTCACCCACGGCGTGATGGTTGAGACGCTCGAGACCGCCACGCTTTGGTCAAATGTGCCCGCGCTTCACGCTCGCGTGATTGGGGCGATCGACGGTGCCTTGCGCGCGCAGGGCACCCAGGGTCTTCTCATGTGTCACGTCTCCCACCTCTACCAGACGGGCGCCTCGCTCTACTTCACGTTTCTGGCCCCTCAAAAGCGGGGCGAGGAGCTAGCCCAGTGGCGGGCCGTCAAGCAGGCTGCGAGCGCCGCGATCGTGGAGGGAGGTGGCACGATCACCCATCATCATGCCGTCGGGCGCGATCACGCGCCGTGGCTGGTGCGCGAGATCGGCGATCGGGGAGCGGGCGCCCTGCGAGCGCTGAAGGCCGAGCTCGACCCGGCGGGAATCATGAATCCGGGAAAGCTGCTTCCAGGCTGAGAGGCCGCAAGTGGCCTCCGTCCCCGAATTGCCTTGACCGAAGAGGGCACGACTGGCGGGCGGGGCCGTGCCGGCGAGTGGGCCGCGCCGGGCTAATGCAGCGCGAAGGTGCCCTTCAGCACGATCGGGCCGGGGTGTGAGGGATGCGTGCTCGTCTCGCGCGTCACGATCAGCTGGTGGTAGAGGTTCGCGCTGGTCGGCAACGGGTTGCCGCCCTGCATGCGTCCGTCTGAGCCCACGCTCGAGGCGCGTCCCAGCGGGGTGGAGCTCGAGGGCGAGTTGTAAAGCCACACCGCATAGAAGAACCCCGAGGAGGGGGGTAGTCCCTGCGCCGTTATGTAGAACGCGCTGCGAGCGCTCTCTGAGAGCACATACGCCGT
This sequence comes from Solirubrobacteraceae bacterium, assembly GCA_035567355.1. Taxonomy (GTDB): domain Bacteria; phylum Actinomycetota; class Thermoleophilia; order Solirubrobacterales; family Solirubrobacteraceae; genus Palsa-744. The sequence goes on along the minus strand of DATMPT010000265.1, from coordinate 7,298 downwards.
ACCGGACGCTTTTAGTTCGGGGTCGGGGGAGCTGAGCGAGATCGTCTTGTTGAGGCTTGGCTTGCCCGCGCTCGTGGTCGTGGTCGTGGCGGCGGTGCTCGAAGACGTGGCCGTCCCTTGACCGGAGCTTTTCCCGCCGCCGCTGGAGATGAGAACCACGGCCACCACAATCACCACGACGATCGCGCCCAGCAGCAAAGCGCCCGCTCGCCTGGAACCGGTGGGCACTCGCCCAGCGGGGGCGGGCGAGGAGGGAGAGCCAGGGGTGCGCGCGGCACTCGTGCCCGTTGCGCTCGAGCGGTTCGACGCGCCTTCCGCGGCTCTGCTCCCTGGACCGGGCCGGGGAGGGAGCGATGCGTGCTCCCCGCGCAGCTGTGGATCGCCCGCGAGCGCGTCGAGCGCCGCGTGTGCACGGTCGCGCACAGCGCTCTCCGGAATGCCCAGCATCTCGGCGACCTCGCCATAGCTGCGACCACGCTCGAGCACGAGCGACAGCACGGCACGCTGGTCGGGGGGCAATCGGTCGAGGTCGGTCATGTCTGAGTCCCGTCGCCGCGTCGCCTCACGCGCGCGGGGCCCTTAGGCTATCGTGGCCGCCCGATGCCCATCCCACCTGCCGCCCAGATCAACCAGATCCTCCTGGGCTTCGATCGCTTGTACGGGCTCGAATTCTTGGAGTGCTCGGAGAGCGAGGCGCGCGCCCAAGTGGTGGTTCGCAAGGAGCACAAGCAGCCGGCCGGGCTTGTGCACGGGGGCATGTATGCGTCGATCGCCGAGTCGATCACCTCGATTGCGACCGGCATGACGGTGCTCGACGAAGGCAACGTCGCGATGGGGATGTCCAACAACACGAGCTTCCTACGCCCGATCACCGAGGGCAGGGTTCACGCCCACGCGGTTCGCCTTCACCGCGGGCGCACCACCTGGCTATGGGATGTCACCTTCAGCGACGACGGTGGCCGCACGTGCGCGCTCACACGCATGACGATCGCCGTGCGCCCCCTCCCCAGCTCGCCCGCCTCCACATGAGTGGGCTTGTGGCCTTCACTGCGCGCCAAGCGCCGCTCGAGCCTTGGCGCTCAGCTTCCGCGCCGTGCCGGCACGCTCACACCGGAGGGCACCTGGCCGGGCAAGGGGATCCGGTCGAAACCCGTATCGGGTAGTGCCGCGGGCAACGGTGCCTGGGGCAGGCCGGCTTCGTTGAGCGGAGTCATCGTGCTCGCCGCCTGGCGGGCGAGCCGGGCATCGCGGGCGTACACGCTCACGATGACAGTGCCCGTGGGGATCGCAAGCGTCGCACCGCCCTGGGCCAAGCGGGCTGTGGCGCCTCGAAGCGACAGCGTTGCCGTGGTGGCGCCCGCGCCCGGAACGAAACTGTTATCGGGCGAGCTCACGATCGATACCGGCGTCACACAGGTGTACTGCCCGCCGAGCACGCAATCGCCGTAGCGGATCGTCACCGCTTCGCCGGGATCGATCGACACGGTTGTGATCCGCATGCCGCGGAACGCGAGGCCGAGCCAGTACACGGGAAAATGGCTTTTGACCATTACGCTCTCCAGAGGCGCCGCGCCAATCGGCTGGTCTTGGAGCGTGTCTGTGCCGCAGGCACCGAGCGCGAGCGCGCACGCGACGAACGCCCCCGCCGATATGGAGAGGCGAATCAGGTGCCTGCCCGGAAAGGCTCCTGGCAGGAGAATCGGCCAGCGGTTGCTCGGTGCGACGAGCTTGGCCACGAGTAACGATTCGGTCACGCGACGCAGAGTACTGGCGCCACCGCGGCTCAGCCGCGGTAGGCGTTGGTGATCGGCATACGCCGATCACGCCCAAATGCCCGCTCGGTGATCTTGATGCCTGGGGGGGCCTGGCGACGCTTGTACTCGGCCAGGTCCACGAGTCGCGTGGCGCGCTCTACGTCGGGCTCTGGCAATCCTTCGGCGATCAGCTGCTCGCGGCTGCGATCGAGCTCCACATACCCGTGCAGGATGCGGTCGAGCACCTCATACGGCGGCAGCGAGTCTTGATCGGTCTGCCCGGCGCGCAGCTCAGCCGACGGAGCACGCTCGACGATCGAGCTGGGAATCGGCGCGCCTACACGCGGTCGTGCCATTTGCCCTGTGCGCTGGCGGAGCGTTTGCACCGCGTCTGACTCCAGCCCAAGTGCCTCCGTGGAGTTGCGCCAGCGCGCCAGGCGGTATACGAGCGTCTTGGGCACGTCCTTGATGACCGCGAACCCACCCGCCAAGTCGCCATACAAGGTCGTGTAGCCCACCGACATCTCCGACTTGTTGCCGGTCGTCAGCACCAGCCAGCCGAACTTGTTGGAGAGCGCCATTAGTAGGTTGCCACGGATGCGCGCTTGCAGGTTCTCCTCTGTTAGGTCTGGTTCCCTACCGGCGAAATCTGCCTGGAGGGTCTGCGTATAGGCGTCCATAGCCGGCCGGATCGGCAACTCGTGCAGGCGCACGCCCAGCGCCTCGGCGAGCGCCCGCGCATCGCCTTGAGTAGCTGCGGAGGAGTAGGGGGAGGGCATGATCGCCACGTTCACGCGCCCGGCTCCCAGGGCGTCCACCGCCAGGCATGCCACGAGCGCCGAGTCGATGCCCCCGGAGAGGCCCAGCACGACCGCGCCGAAGCCGTTCTTCTCGACGTAGTCGCGCAGGCCGAGCAGCAGCGCCTCGTAGACCTCCTCTTCGGGCGTTGCGATTGGCTTGCGTGGGGAGGCCGGGGCCAGGCGCTGTTGCGTACCGGCAAAGGTGGTCCCCCGCGCGGGCGGGGAAGGCGTCATGGGAGAGGGTGTCTCCGCCAAAGGGTGCCCGGCGCCGGTGGAGGAGGGGGGCGTCGCCGGGGTAGGTTGTGCCGCGCTCGAAATGGGGTGCCGCGCGCGCGCGTGGGGGGGATTCCCGGCAGAGAGCTCGACATCGCAGACGAGGAGGTCCTCCTGGAACTGCGCCCCACGCGCGATCGTCTCACCGCTTGGGTCGAGCACGAACGAGTGGCCGTCGAATACGAGCTCGTCCTGCCCCCCGACCATCGCGCAGAAGGCGATATGGGCGCCTGTTTCGCGGGCGCGCTTGGCGAACAAGCGCTCGCGTTCCAAGCCCTTGCCGGCGTGGTAGGGCGAGGCCGAGATGTTCACGATCAGCCTCGCGCCGGCGCCGGCCTCCGAGGTCGCAGGGGCGCCCGCGACCCACAGGTCCTCGCACACAGTCACGCCGATCCCCAACCCAGCAAGCTCGATCACCGTCCCGCCGGGCTCACCCGGCTTGAAATAGCGCTGCTCGTCGAACACGCCGTAGTTGGGCAGGTGGACCTTGCGGTAGACCTGCGCGATCGCGCCCTCGGCAAGTACGCCAGCCGAGTTATAGACGACCGTATCGACCCGTCCCGGGGATCCGGGCGCGGGTCCACGTACGTCGATAGGGAGTCCCACCCGCCCGCGCTCGGGGAAGCCCACGATTGCGACGATGCCCTCGGCGGCGCCCGCAAGCCGCTCGAGCTGGGTGGCGGTGTCCGCCAGGAAGTGCTCGCGCAAGAGCAGATCCTCGGGTGGATAGCCCGTGAGCGCAAGCTCGGGAAACAGGACCAGCGTGGCGCCGGCTCGCTTGGCCGCATCGATGCCCGCACGGATACGCCGCGCGTTGCCCTCGAGATCGCCGACGGTCGCGTTGATCTGGCAGAGGGCCAGCCGCAAGCCGGTCCTCATCGCGGCGCCGCTTGCGCCACTACTTCGCTGCCACCACTCGCGGACGGCGCGGACGTTTTGGAGTCCCACCCCTTGCCACCCCCGCGGCCTTGGCCAGCGCCGCGATCGAGCGTTCCAGCTCGCGTGCGAGAGTCTCGAGCTCGGGCAGCGCGTCATAGTCGGCGAGCAGCCCGAAGCCGAGGTGGCCGTCGTAGCTCATCACGGCGATCCCGAGCGCTTGGCGGCGCGCGAGCGGGACGACGGGGTAGAGCGCCTTCATGCGACGCCCGAGCAGATACAGGGGGAACTGGGGTCCCGGAACGTTCGTGACGACCAGGTTGAAAAAGCGCTGGCGTGCCTGCAGGCGCGCGGCCTGGCTGAGGATCGTCGGCGGAGCGAAGCCCGCGAGGTTGGTCAGCACCTCGGCACCCACCGCTTGGCTGGATTCCTTCAAGCCGTCCATCTCCAAGCGTACCTCGGCCAGGCACTCCACCGGGTCGACCACTCCCACCGGCAAGGGTGCCCACATCGCCGCCACCCTGTTGCCAAGAGCGGGTGGGTGGGCATTTTTATCAACCCCGCCGCGCACCGACACGGGCACCATCGCCTTCAGCACGAGACCTTCGGTGTCAAAGCCCTGCGCGCGCATGTGGCGGCCGAGCGTGAGGCTCACCGCCGCCAAGACGACGTCGTTGAGCGTGCCACCAAGCGAGTCCTTGATCGCCTTGAACCGCGCGAGATCGGCATCCACCCACGTGTAGCGCCTGTGCGAGCCGATGTCCACGTTGAGTGGGCTCGGCGGCGCCGGAGCGTTGATCCCCGCCAGCGTTGTGGCGCCCACGCCCACGAGCGCCTCCCTGGCGCGCTCGAAGGCGCGGCGGGGACGGCGCATGACGGCGCGCACCCCGCGCACCATCTCCGCGGGAGCGGTCGAGCGCTCCACGAGCGCGTCCGCCAGGAGCTTCGCCGGGCCGGGCAGGGGCCGGGCCACCCAAGGCACCGGTGGGCGCGGCGTGCCCGCCGGTTCGGGCGACGTGTCGAACAAGACAGTTGTTATGTCAACGCCCGAGATCCCGTCGACGAGCGCGTGATGGGTCTTTGCGATGACGGCGAAGCGGTCACCCGCCATATGCGCCACCAGCCACAGCTCCCACAGCGGCTTTGAGCGATCCAGGCGCTGAGAGAAGATGCGCCCCGCTAGCTGCTTGAGCTCGACCTCGTCTTCGGGCCGGGGCAACCCCGTGTGGCGGATGTGGTAGCGAGGATTGAAGTGCGGATCGTCCGTCCACACCGGCCTGCCCTGGTCGAGCGGCACGAAGGCCAAGCGCTGGCGATAGCGCGGTACCAGGTGCAGGCGCGAGAGGATGTGTTCCACCAGCTCGTCGTACGTGGGCGCCCGCCCGTCGAAGACCATCACCGAAGCCACGTGCATGTGCGCGGTGCCGTGGTCCTCGATATGCAAGAAGGCCGAGTCCAGGCCGGTCAGGCGGTCAGGGTTTGACATCGGCTTCGATTGTCGCGGGTCTCGGGCCGGTCGTCAACGTGGCTGGGCCGTCAACGGGGCTCATCCGATCGGCGCGGCTTGGCCGCGGGCCGGCCGAGCGCCTGCGCGCGGGTGAGCCGCGGTCTGAATCGTTCGCCATCGTCCCGCCCGCTACGCGGTCAACGAGGACTGGCAGCGGGATGTGCCAGGAGCGTTTGTGGCCCGACCTCGTCGATGCTCGCATGACCGGACAGCGCCATGTTGAGGTCCAGATCGGCCAGGAACGCGCGCAGCACGTCGATCACTCCCTGCTCGCCACCAAGTGCGAGACCCCATATGTAAGGGCGCCCAAGGCACACGGCGCGTGCGCCGAGCGCCAATGCCTTCAGGGCGTCTGCGCCCGAGCGGATGCCGCTGTCGAACAGGACCTCGCAGCGCTCGCCGACGGCCTCCACCACCCCCGGAAGCGCCTGCAGGGAGCCGATCGCCCCGTCGACTTGGCGTCCGCCATGGTTGGACACGATGATGCCCTCGATCCCGTGCTCGGCGGCCAAGAGTGCGTCTTCGGGGCTCTGAATACCCTTCAAGACGATCGGCAGTTTCGTGCACTCGCGCAGAAACCCCAGGTCCTCCCAGGTGACCGACGGGTTTGAAAACTGCCACGCCCAGTAGGCCACAGCGGTGGCCAGGTCCTCATCGGGAGGCTTGGGTAGCGCCGCGCGAAAGACTGGATCCTGCAGATAGCTGGCATTGCCCTCGCCGCGCAAGAACGGCAGGAAACCATCGGTCAGGTCCGCTGGGCGCCAGCCGAGTAGCCACGTGTCAAGCGTCACCACGACCGCCTCGTAGCCCGCCTGCTCGGCTCGCTCGATGAAGCTGCGGGCAAGCTCGCGGTCGCGCGGCCAATAGAGCTGATACCAGCATGGCTGTCCGCCTGTGCCCTTCAGGGTGCCCGCGGCCTCGGCTATCTGCTCGATTGTGTGCGACGCGGCGGTGCTGGCGATCAAGGGCACGCCAACGTGTGCGCAGGCGCGTGCGGTCGCAAGCTCGCCGTCGGGATGGGCCACCGTCTGGACGCCGATCGGGGCGAGCAGGACAGGCGCCGAGAGCTTCTTGCCGAGCACCGTGCGCTCGAGCGTGCGCTCGGATACGTCGCGCAGCATGCGCGGCACGATCCGCCACTGGTCGAACGCCTCGCGGTTGGCTCGGATCGTGTGCCCGCGTCCGGCGCCGCCCTGAATGTAGCCGCGCGGCCCGCGCGAGAGCATCGCGTAGGCATCGCGCTCCAATTCGCGCCAGTCCAAGGGTCGCGCGGGCTTGCGCCCGGCGAGCATGCCGGCGGCGTAGATCTCGTGCTCGTAGTTGGAATAAGGGGGCTCGATGGCCATCGTGGCCCGCATGCTATTCGGCGATGAGGATCGCCGACCCTGTGATTTGCTGTAGTCGGTAGGGCGGGGGCTATGAAGATGGCGCAAGACAACCAAACCAAACCCTCAGGAGGCCAGGGATGACATTCGACCAGTCGAAGATCGGGCAGGTGGTGGCGGCACAGATGGAGGCGCTTGAAGGGCGCTACGGAGACGATTGTGAGATCGGCAACGTGTGCACGATCGTCGAGGTGCTCGGGCCGCACGGTTCCGACGTGTCGGTGCGCTCCAGCGAAGCACGTCCGCACACGACGATCGGCCTGCTGCGCATGGCGGAGGCGATGATGCTCAACCGCCTGGGCGGGGTCAGTCGCGGCGAGGGCGAGGAGGAGTAGGCGCATCACCCGTGGCCTCGGGGCAAGCCCGCAACACCCGCAAGAGAGACACTCGCAAGCCAACACACTCGCAAGCCAACACATCCGTAAGCGGAGACACTCGCAAGCGGAGACACCCGTAAGCCGAGACACCCGCAAGCCGAGACACCCGCAAGCCCGAGCTACCCAAGCCCGAGCCACCGGCAATGGGTAGCCGGCGCCCTCAGAAAAAGGACGGATTTCCATGCGGTGCGCAGTGTTGGCGCGGATTGGCGAGTGTGTCCGTATTCACACTTTGCGCACAGAGGCCTCCTTTAGCGTCTGCACGATCGCTTGATCTCTGCCGAGTCGTCTCCGTCAATGGAGGCGAGCGGGGGACCCACTGCCGG
>DATMPT010000264.1:0-3680 GCA_035567355.1 Solirubrobacteraceae bacterium | reverse complement strand
TGCTGATGCGACAAGAAAAGATTTACCGAACCCCTGCGATCCGGATCCTGGCTCGAATTGAGGTCCATGAGTTCTTGCCTTAGCCTTAGGCATGCGAGTTTCTTTCGAACGAACCGGCGGATTTCATCCGCCCGCAATGCGGCGCCGGTGCATGGTGGATTCACAATCTCTGACGGCGCCGGACGCTCGGGAACTCGAGCGTCTCATCGCCGCTACGGATTTCGCGCATCTGTCTCAGATTCGCGCGCCCCTTGAGCCCCGGCCGGATATGTTCTACTACCGAATCTGCGTAGAGGACGGAGCCGAGAAGTACGCACTCCACGTTTCAGACGCTGAGATGTCAGAGGGGCTGCGGCGACTGCTGAATTGGTTAAAGGCAAAGGCGGGTGGATAACCCTAACTAGCGCTCTAACTCTTTGCAAGTCAGGCGTTTCCATCACCAGCTCCTGGAGGCAAGTACAGGTCTTGATATCCGAGGTATACCTCTCTGCACGGCAACAATCGTCTCGAACTCGAACTCGGAACCGTTGCAAAAGCTTTTCCTGTGCGCTGGCTCACCGAAAGCCAACTAACGGGAGCAACTCCTGCAATCCCTTCGATGCATTTAACAGAGCGTCTTGGGTTTGAAAGTCGCGACGGCTTGGCCCGCAGGAACAGTTTTCTGCAGGGCTTTAGCCCTTAGTCACGCTGATCTCAATGTAGTCCGCTGACGGTGGAATTCGCACAGAAAACGAAGGCAGGTCAGCAGACTACCGCCGCCGGTTTCTCGATGCCCGGTATGGCCCGCTTTGGGCAAAGCCGTGAGGTAAACTCGATCCTTTACTTACAACGCATGATCGGAGATCAAGCAGTATCGCGACAACTGCAAGGTACGGGCTCCGATGTCGCAGCGACACCACGCCTCGGGCATGATTTCAGTCAAATCCCGGTATACCAAAAGGACCACGGGCAAGTGCTGGACCGCGATGCTGATCAACTCATACATATGCCCGGCACCGGGTGCCGGTCCGAGGGACACACTTCGCCAGGTTATGGGGAGCCGCTCGCGGGCATAACACGTGCGCGGTTAGAGTCGATCCTTGGTACGCGGTTAGGGGACGTGAGAATTCATCGCGGGCCGGCGGCGGAACGTGCGGCAGCCGCGGTAGGAGCGTTGGCGTTCACGGTTGGGCAGGACATCGTCCTTGGCACAGCTGCGTGCGAGGCAACGCTGCAAACCGCCCAAGGATCGCCTAATCGCATGCCAACGCGGCAGAGCCAGGGACTCCTCGCCCACGAAGCCGCCCACACGGTCCAGCAGTCAGGCGCCGTAAGACCTCCCCTCGGCCGGTTGGCCGAGCTGCCGCCCTACTCACTGCCGGTCGGCTCGCTCCTCGGGCCGCGTGCACACCTCTGCCACAGACTGCGCCCGGCGGCCCCGAGGAGCGACAGGCCGACGCCGCCTCGCTGGGACTCGAGCGGCCTGCGCCCGGCACGCCGCTCGCGATCGCCGCGGCGCCACCTACCGCACTGCCGGCCACGCCGCTCAAGCGGTTTAAGGATATCTGGCCCGAGTTCGTGAAGGCCCGAAACGGCATCGACGTCGCCAAGGCCACGGCCTTCGCCAGAGAGCTCGCCACCGCACCCTTCGATTTCGACGATATCCTGAACCACGGCATCGAGGTGGTGGACTGGCTCCAGCGCAACGGCGAGCCGGCGCTTGCCGCCAGCCTGCTCGGTGAGGTCCGCTCCGTCTGGATGATCCAGTCCGTCGCCATCAATGCCACGCTACCGTCGCGAAGCGCGCTCTCGTGGGCCGCGAGCGACCCGGATGTGCTCATCGCCCTAGGCAAGGATGCGGCGCGAGCGGGCAAGCATGACCAGGCGTTCAATTTCTTCGGGGTGGCGAACGAGATCCTCTCGTACTACGCGCTTGAGGCGAGCGAGAAACGGATGAAAGTGCTCGAGGGGGAGAGCGCCGAGGAAGCGCGAGCGCTCGAGGCGGCCAAGAGCGATCCAGCCAGGCAGGCGATCCAGGGCGCAGTGGCGTTTCCGCGCCTCGTCGCTCGCAGCATGCAGTACTCCGATCTCAAGAGCATTTACGACAAGATGCGCGAGATCTACGGCTTCTACTTCGTGCTCGAGCGAGAAGCGCTCGCCGCGGGGGATGCGAAGGGCGCAGCCGAGGCACGCGCCAAGGCTGCCGAGCTCCACAAGGAGATCGAGGAGAAGTACACCTGGGGCGAGATGCAGAAACCCGGCGAGATCTCACAGGAGATCCGCGAACCGGTCGAGATCGCAGAAGTCGGCTACATCGAGACGCCGAAAGGTCCGGGTCTCACGCTCTACGGCGCCAACGCCGCTGAGACGATTCTCACCCAACTGCCGGGCCTGCCGCCACCCAAGGAGATCGGCACCAACCTCCAGGTCCAAAACCTGGCCGCGCTGCAGCATGCGCTCATGGCGCAGACCGACTTCCAGGCCGAGATTTGGCGCCAGCCGGAGATCCGCAAGGCGTTTGGCGATGTGCCGATCGACCTCAACGACACCACGAAGCGCCAGAAGGTCTGGCAGATCATGTACGGCGTCTTCAAACAATCCGGCGCTGGCGCCCTGGGGTCGCTGATGGCGCTCATCGGGCGCTACCTGCGTGCCTTCACCATCCATACCACGTACAACGTGCGCGACTGGGGGACGAGCTACCTCGATACGGAGATGCCGACCGACCTTGCCGGTCGCGCGGAGAGAGACTGCTGCGTTTACGCGCTCACCGTCGCGTGGGATGTCTACCAGACAGTCAAGCGTGGCGACGCGAAGCTCGAGGTGACCTTCGACCTCACCACCATGCTCGAGCACGTCACCCTTGTCATCACCGACAAATCGACGGGCGAGTTCTACGTCGTCAACAACGACCAGGTGAGCCCGCCGCAGAAGGGCGATCCGCCCACGCAAGTCGCGCCGCAGTATAGCGCGATCCGCGGGTTGCCCTACACGGTGGGCCCGGCGGTGCCGGTCAGCCTTGGCTCGACGAAGGACCCGCAGAAGAAGTTTCACGACGAGGCGTGGACGCGTTACCGCGCCGCGGTCGACTGGGGGCTGCAGCCCGATATCCCGCCCGACGTCGAGAAACTCAAGGAGCGCGATCCGGCCGCCTACGCGCAGAGGGGCCTCGCCCTGAAGAACGCGCGCTATGAGGCGTTCTACCGCAATCAGGAGACCTTCGACAGGGGGGCGAAGGCGCTCGACGCGCTGGTGGACGCGCTCGCGCCGACCGCAGGCGATGTGGCGAGGTTCGCGCCCGCACTCGATCCGGTTGTGGAGAAGGCGGAGGCGCTTGCTGCGCTCTTCTTCCGGCTCGGGCCCAATGCCGGCGTGACCGCGGGGTCTGCAAAGTCACTGGCGCTTCTCCCCCGTCATGCGCAGTTTCTCTTCACGATGGAGCAGGGCCACGCGGTACACCCGATCACGCGGGTCGCGCTCGGCATCCTGCATCTCAAGGCCCTCGGCGGGACGCTGACGCCGCAAGAAGACACGCTCGTAAAATTCTGCGGGACCGTACCGATGTTCAAGCAGCAGATGGACGCCTATCAGGCCGCGGGCGCAATGGGCGAGTTCTAACCCCGATCAATCGAGAATGTAAATGTCGCTCGGCTGAAAGAATCCCTGCGCATTGAGAATGATGAACTGGTGCTGAGCCCCGT
>DATMPT010000263.1:0-4722 GCA_035567355.1 Solirubrobacteraceae bacterium | reverse complement strand
CGTTGAGGAGCCCACACCCGAGGAGCCCACTGTCGAGGCCGCCGCTGAGCAGCCCGCTGACGGGCAGCCCTCAGCAGGGCAGGCTGCCGCCCAGCAAGCACAAGACTGACAGGCGCCCGGTGCAGTCGGTGGTGCCGTTTGTCGGATTGACCGGCGGTATGGGGGCCGGCAAGTCGACCGCCCTGAAGGCGCTCGCGGATCTCGGAGCCAAGGTGCTCTCCACCGACGCGGTGGTGCACGAGCTGTACGGTGAGCAGAATGTAAGGGACGCGGTCGTGGAGCGCTGGGGGTCGGAGGTCGCACCCGGGGGAGTGGTAGAGCGCACCGCCGTGGCCGCGAAGGCATTTGCCGGTGGAGAGGAGGACCGCCGCTGGTTGGAGGGGTTGCTGTGGCCGCTGGTGGGTGCGCGCATCGCGGGCTGGCTCGAGCACGTGCGAGCCTTGCGTCCCGCGCCGCGGGCAGCCGTGGTGGAGGTACCGTTGCTGTTCGAGGCCGGCATGGAGCGCGGCTTTGACGCCACAATCGCGATCGTCGCACAGGAGAACAGGCGTGCCGAGCGCGCGGCCGGGAGGGGTCACGCACTCGAAGACGAGCGCGTGGCGCGCCAGCTATCTCAAGAGGAGAAGGCGCGTCGGGCCACATTCACGGTGCACAACGACGGCAGCGAAGAGGACTTGCGGCGCGAGCTGGCCGGCGTTCTTGCCAAGCTATCTCAATGAGCCTCGTCTACACCCGGATGGGATCATGCCCCCCTAGGGCGGCATGGGTTGGGGGAATCGCTGTGAGGGGTCATGCCCTTCGAGGGCGGCATGGGTTGGGGGATCGCTGTGAGGGGTTATGCCCTTCGAGGGAGACATGGGTTGGGGGAATCGCTGTGAGGGAGTATGCCCTTCGAGGGAGACATGGGTTGGGGGATCGTTGTGAGGGAGTATGCCCTTCGAGGGTGACATGGGTTGGGGGGATCGTTGTGAGGGAGTCATGCCCTTTAAGGGCGATATGGGTTGGGGGAGGAAGATGAGCTATACGCGCTATTCGGCGGCTCCACGCGCGCGCGGGCACCCGCGTGGGGCTCGCGCGGCAAAGCCTTCTCCAGGCCGCTCCCTGTTGCGGATGCTCACCGTCACCGCGACCGTCGTTGCGCTCATCGTGGTGGTGGTGACCAGGGTGCAGCACGACCGCCCGGGCAGCGGCCTGCCACTCAGCGACGCGGCGGTGATTCGCGAACAGGCCGCCGACAAGCATCTCGACCCGGCGCTGATCGCGGGGGTGATCTATGCCGAGACGAAGTTCGACCCGCGTACCTCCCCGGCGGGAGCGCTGGGCCTGATGCAGATCTTGCCGGCGACCGCGCACTACATCGCCCACCTGTCCGGGGGCTTTCGCTTCACAACCAGCGATCTCGCCACGCCGAAGATCAACGTGGCCTACGGAAGTTGGTACCTGCGCTATTTGCTTGACCACTACGAAGGAGACGAGATGGAGGCCATCGCCGCTTACAACGGCGGTCTGGCCAATGTGGACGCATGGGTGGGCAAAGTACGCGAAGAAGGCCGCAAGTTGACGACGGCCGACATCCCCTTCCCCGAGACGCGGGCATACGTGCGGCGGGTACTGCGAGCGCAGTCTGAGTATCGCGCCGTGTACGGCCGGCAGCTAGGGCTAACGTAGAGGCGATGCCTCCCTTCGAGCTCGACCCGGTGTTCACACCGACCGCAGACCAGCCGAAGGCGATCTCTTTGCTGGCCGAGGGCGTGGGCGAGAAAGAGCGCTTCCAGACGCTGCTTGGAGCGACCGGGACGGGCAAGACGATGACGATGGCCGGCGTGATCCAGGAGGTGCAGAAGCCGACGCTCGTGATCGCTCACAACAAGACGCTTGCGGCGCAGTTGTGCAACGAGTTCAGGACCTTCTTCCCCGAAAACGCGGTCGAGTACTTCGTCTCCTACTACGACTACTACCAGCCCGAGGCCTATGTCCCCAGCAGGGATCTGTACATAGAGAAGGACTCGGCCATCAACCAGGAGGTGGACCGTTTGCGTCACGCGGCCACCGCGGCGGTGTTCGCCCGGCGCGATGTGATCGTGGTGGCATCGGTGTCCTGCATCTACGGCCTGGGCTCGCCTGAGACGTATGAGATGAACATGCAGATTCTGCGCAGGGGAGAGGAGATCGACCGGGACAAGCTGCTGCGCAAGCTCGTGTCGATCCAGTACACGCGCAACGACAGCGTGCTGGCGCGTGGCAGCTTCAGGGTGAAGGGGGAGACGCTCGAGGTGTTTCCAGCGTACGCCGAGACGGCGTTTAGGGCGAGGTTGTTTGGTGACGAAGTCGAGCGCTTGCAGCACTTCGACCCGCTCACCGGCGAGCTGCTCCAAGACGACATCGAGCACGTGGCGATCTGGCCGGCGACGCACTACAACGTCAAGGAGGGCACGATCGAGGATGGCGTGGCTGAGATCGGCAGGGAGCTGAACGAGCGCTGCGGGCAACTGGAGGACGAAGGCAAGCAGTTGGAGTCCCACAGGCTGAGGCAGCGCACGCAGTACGACATGGAGATGTTGCGCGAGATGGGCTTCTGCTCGGGGATCGAGAACTACTCGAGGATCCTCGACGGGCGCAAGCCCGGTGAGCGGCCGTACTGCCTGATCGACTACTTCCCCGAGGACTTCGTATGCTTCATCGACGAGTCCCATCAGACGGTGCCTCAGATCGGGGGAATGTTCGAGGGCGACCGCTCGCGCAAGCGCACGCTCGTGGACTACGGCTTCAGGCTGCCGAGCGCAATGGACAACCGGCCGCAGACGTTCGATGAGTTCCTATCGATCACGCCGCAGCTCGTATTCGTGTCGGCGACGCCGGGAGAATATGAGCGGACGCGCTCACAGCGAGTCGTCGAGCAGATCGTGAGGCCGACCGGGATCGTGGATCCGGAGATCGACGTGCGCGAGACGCGCAACCAGATCGACGACCTGATGAACGAAATCCGCAAGCGCGTGAATATCGACGAGCGAGTGCTCGTGACCACGCTGACGAAGAAGATGAGCGAGGACCTCTCCCAGTACCTGATCGAGATGGGCTTCAAGGTGCGCTACCTGCACTCGGAGATCGACACGCTCGAGCGCATCCAGATCATCAGGGATCTGCGGCTCGGCGAGTACGACGTGCTTGTCGGCGTGAACCTGTTGCGCGAGGGCCTCGACCTTCCCGAGGTTTCGCTCGTGGCGATTCTCGACGCCGACAAGGAGGGGTTCCTCAGAGGGGAGACCTCGCTGATTCAAACGATCGGGCGGGCGGCGCGCAACGTGAAGGGCACGGTGTTGATGTACGCCGACAAAGAGACCAAGGCCATGCGGGCTGCGATCGAGGAGACCAACCGCCGGCGCGAGATCCAAGTTGCCTACAACGAGGAGCACGGCATTACGGCGTCGAGCATCGTGAAGGGCATCTCCGACATCGCGGAGTTCTTGCAGGCCGAGTCCAAGGTGCCCAAGGGCCGGCGTCGTAAGAACGCGAGGAGGGCCAAGGCAAAAGAGATGCCTCAGCACGAGCTTGAGCGGATGGTGGTAGAGCTCGAGGAGGAGATGGTCGCGGCGGCGGACGACCTGCGCTTTGAGTATGCGGCTCAAGTACGCGACGAGATCAGAGAGCTGAGGCGTGAGCTGCGCGACGTGCAGACGCTCGAGGCTCCTGAGGGCGAGGATGCGGAGGAGCAGGTCGACGAGCCTGAGACAGTCGAGGCTCCATCCGGTGAGGTCGCATAGGATGAGCGTCGTGGAGCTGGACCGTCAGGGGATCGAGAGGCGCGACTTTCCGATCGTGCGCCGCGGGTATGACCCGACGAGCGTGGACGCCCACCTGCGGGCGCTCGCGGGCGACGTCGAAGAGTTGCGCCGCGAAATATCGAGTAGGGGCCACGAGTCACTCGCGTCGACTGCCGGCATGCAGGTGCAGGGAATCCTCGAGGCCGCACAAGCAACAGCCGAGACGATCGAGCACGAGGCGGCCCAGGCCGCGCGGAAGGCGCGCGACGCGGCCAACGAGGACGCGCGCCGTACCCGCGAGGAGGCTGTCGCGCGTGCGCAGGAGCACGTGGCGGCGGTTTCCCAGGCCACCGAGATACTGCTGGCGCGGGTGGGGACGATGGACTCGGAGACGCAGACGCTCGTGGAGAGCCTGCGTAGCGGGGCGAGCCAGCTCGCGGGAGACCTGGCCGCGGTTGAGAGCAACATGAGTGCTCTATATGACGCGGCCGCCGGGCGCGGCGGTGATGGCGAGGGTGCGGCCGAGTCGGCCGCGGCCAGCGAAGCGGATGACCATACGCCCGTGGCGGCTCTGCCGGCCGAGTCGCACGAGGCGCCACACGTGGAGCCGCTCGGCGAGTCGCACGAAGGGATGCAAGGCGACCCGCTCCTAGCCTCCTCCAAGGATCTGGATGGCGCCCGTTTGGTGGCGCTCAACATGGCGCTCAACGGTGACTCGCGCGAGGAGACAGGGCGCTACCTGTCCGAGAACTTCGTCGTGCCCGACCGCGAGCGGCTGCTGGACGAGGTTTACGCGGCTATCGAAGGGTGAGCACAGACCGGCCACGCCTGGGCGGCGGTGAGCCGGCTCAGTCTTGCGTGGTTGCCGGCTCGCCTGAATAGGGCTGTCCGGCGGCGGCGCGCAAAGCCATGTTCTGGTGCTTGGTTACGTACCAGTAGTGGAAGATCGCGGGAATGATCA
>DATMPT010000262.1:0-6921 GCA_035567355.1 Solirubrobacteraceae bacterium | reverse complement strand
GAAGGGTGGTTGTGGGACTCGACCTTGAAGGCACACACCATCCCGTCCCCCACGTCCACGGCACCGGCGTTCTCGCCGGGCCCCATGACAACGCTGGGGCCTTCCGTGGGTAGGGTCCGCAACAGCTTCTTGGAGTGCTTGTAGGCGCAGTGCTCGCTCCACAGCAGCGAATACATCGCGAGCTCCACCTGATTCGGAGCGCGCCCCTGCTTCTCGCAGATCAAGTCGTACTCGGCGCGCGTCAGGCCAAGTGCCAGGGCATCCCCTACGGTCGGCAAGGTCGCGGACTTAGACATAGATGTATTCGATTCGGGGTGACTTGCGCGCGAGCACACGCGCGCGCGTAGGGCATGCCTTTTGCGCAACCTCACACACGCGCGCCCTCCACCGCCAAGCGCATCGACGCGAAGATGCACAGGCCGTCGGTCGAGCCGCTCAGCTCGTGGACCGCGTGCTCGGGATGGGGCATCAGGCCGAACACGTTGCCCGGCTCGTTGCGCACCCCGGCGATGTCGTCCGTCGAGCCGTTGAAGTTCTCCCCGGCCGCATACCTGAGCACGACTTGACCGCTCTTTCGCATCGCCGCAAGCGTCGGCTCGTCCGCGTAATACCTGCCCCACGAGTGCTTCGCGGGGATGCTCAAGCGGGCACCGACAAGACAGGCGCCGGTAAACGCGGTCTCGCGCTCAACCACGTCGAGATCGACCTGCCTGAAAGTGAAACGCAGGTTGGCGTTGGGGAGCAACGCGCCTGGGAGCAGTTTCGCCTCGCACAGCACCTGAAAGCCGTTGCAGATCCCGAGCACCAGACCACCGTCTACGGCGAAGGAGAGCACCGACTCCATCACGGGCGAGAACCTCGCGATGGCGCCCGCGCGCAGGTAGTCGCCGTAGGAGAACCCACCCGGCACCACGATCGCGTCCGCTCCCTTGAGGTCGCGCTCACCGTGCCACAACAGCTCCGCATCGCCGACACGCCGAGCGGCATTCAGCGCATCTACCTCATCGCAGCTGCCTGGGAACTGGAGAACCCCGAACTTCATCGGCGCTCCGCGCGGGGCCGCGCGGGACATGCACGCGTGGGATTAGTCACCGGCAAGGACGATCTCGTAGTCCTCCACGAGCGGGTTGGCCAACAACTTCTCGCACATTGGCTGTAGCTGGCTCGGATCGTCCACGTCGAGCTCCACAAGTCGCCCAACATGAACATTCACCACACCCTCGAACCCGAGCGCCGGCAAGGCCCGCTGTACCGCCTCGCCCTGCGGGTCGAGGATGCCCGCCTTCGGGCGGATCAGGACGCGCGCCCTCACGCGCCGCCGGCCTTCGCAGGGATCACGGCCCGCGCCCTCATGCGGTTCTGTCCAGCCACACCTGGAACGGCTCGCCGGTGATCAGCTCATAGGCCTCGACGTAGCGCGCGCGAGTGCCCGCCACCACATCGTCCGGAATCGCGGGCGCCGGTGGCTTCTTGTCCCAGCCGCTGCCCGCGGCCCAGTCGCGTACGTACTGCTTGTCGAAGCTCGGCTGGCCTCTGCCGAGCTCGTAGCCCTCGACGGGCCAGTAGCGCGAGGAGTCGGGCGTGAGTACCTCGTCGCCCACGACCAGCTCGCCGTCCTCGTCGAGGCCCAGCTCGAACTTGGTGTCCGCCAGGATCACGCCCCGCGTGCGCGCGTGGGTGGCGGCATAGGAGTAGAGGTCAATCGAGATGTCCCTGACACGTTCCATCAGGTCCCTGTCGCCGACCAGCTCGGCGGCGCGCTCGAAGTCGATCGCCTCGTCGTGGCCTACCTCGGCCTTTGTGGACGGCGTGAAGACCGGCTCGGGCAACTGCTCGGACTCATGCAGGGCCGCCGGCAACTCGATCCCCGAGACCGAGCCGCTCGATTGATAGTCCCTCCAGCCCGAGCCGGTGATGTAACCGCGCACGATGCACTCGACCGGCAACATCTTCAGCTTGCGCACGACCAAAGCGCGTCCGCGCGCCTCGGCGGGGACGCCGTCGGTGGCCGAGATCATGTGGTTGGCGACGATCCCCTTCGTCTGCTCGAACCAGAACGCCGAGAGACCCGTCAGGACCTTGCCCTTGTCGGGGATCGGCGTGGGATGGACCGCGTCGTAGGTCGAGATCCGGTCGCTGGCGACCATCAAGAGGCGGTCGCTCAGGTCATATAGCTCGCGGACCTTGCCGCTTGCGAGGAGGGGCAGGTCGGCGAGCGAGGGGGTCACGTGGCGCGATGCTACCAACGGGCGCGGAGGTTCCGCACTCAGATCTTGCTGCACAACAGCCAAGAGGGTGGGGGCGGCCACGTTGCCGCCCCCACCAGACGAATGGTTAGATCTCCTCGGCCAGGAGCCAGCAACCCCTCGGAGTGGTGGAGGTGATCCCTCCACTGGAGGAGGTTTCCGCCTTGGTGTTGACCCCGTAGCTGATCGACAGCCAGTGGGGCACGCCGTCGGGACCCGCGACGATGAGAATCCCGGAGAAGCCCGTTTTCTTGTTTTCTTCCGCCTTGACTTCCTGAGGCATATCTGTAACAGAGCCGGTGATCGTGCCGTATGTTGGTTCTCCGCTGAAAGGCATGCTCGACAATGTCGTCATCGGCCCGGGGATGGTCAGGAAGAGGAACCCTTTGATTTCGCCAGTGCCGGTGCTTTCGCCCTGGCAGCTCATGCCAAGTTGCAGCGGCCCCGTGGTGAGTACATGATGCTCGGCATCACCCACACTCGGCGCCCCGAAGAAGGTGGCCCTGGTCGCGCCAGGACCCATCGGGCCGGTTGTCCCAGCTGGGCCGGCGGGACCCGCAGGGCCAGCGGGACCCGCAGGGCCCTTTGGACCGGCCGGTCCCTGGGGACCGCGGGGACCGCGATTGGAGGGCTTTTTATGCTTCTTGGAGGACTTTGCGTGGTGTGTACTTACCATCGGCAGCAGGAGACGGAAGTGCTGTGCTGATATCGCGTAGGCACTACCGACGCCGGCCACGAGCAGCAGCACGGTGGCGGCCGTCAGCCCGAGCAAAGCGCGACGACACATAGTCAAAGTCTGCATTGGGTCTCCCTGAGCGTGGATATCGACGACACGCGGCGGCGTAGCCGCGACGTTCGCGTGTGGGGGGCGTCTATGTATTTTCATGGCGGGGACAGTACGGGCGTAGGCGGACGGCTGCAATACGTCGTTTGTCCTCCGCTCTCCCGGGAATGGAGTGTCGTCGCTCCAGCCCTTCAGGCGATCTCGTCCAGCCGCCCCACAATCTCGCGCGCGTAGCGCGTGTAGTGCGCGTAGTCGAAGATCGCGTCGAGATCGAGACCGGCGGCGCGCTTGTCAGCGCTGAGCAGATCGCGCAGCGGGATACCCTCGTCCCAGGCGCGCTGTGCCAGCTCCTGGGTGACCCGGTAGGCGTCGTCGCGCACCATCGGCGTGCGAGCGTGCTCGGGGTCTCCCTCCACGAGGGCAAGCAAGACGCGTTGGGAGAAGAGGGCGCCATGGGTCAACTCCAGGTTGGCGTGCATCCGTTGCTCGTCGACCACGAGGCCCTGGACGAGCTTGGTGGCGCTGTGCAGCATGTGGTCGATCAGGACCGTGGAGTCGGGCAGGATGACGCGCTCGACCGAGGAGTGAGAGATATCGCGCTCGTGCCACAGGGCCACGTTCTCCAAGGCCGCCTGCGCGTTGGCGCGCAATACGCGGGCGAGCCCGGAGAGCTGCTCGCTCTTGATCGGGTTGCGCTTGTGGGGCATCGCCGAGCTGCCCTTCTGACCGGCCCTGAACGGCTCCTGGGCCTCGCGCACCTCGGTGCGCTGCAGGTGCCTGATCTCGGTCGCCAAGCGCTCGATGCCGGCCCCCGCGAGCGCGATCGCCTGCAGGAGCTCGGCGTGGCGGTCGCGTGCCACGACCTGCGTGGAGACGTCCTCGCGCGCGAGGCCGAGCCGCTCGAGCACGCGCCGCTCGAACTCGGGGCTTGTCGCCGCGTAGGTGCCCACGGCGCCCGAGATCGCCCCAACTGCCACCTGCTCGAAGGCGCGCTGGAGACGCATTGCGTTGCGATGGGCCTCGAAGGCGAAGCTTGCGAGTCTCACGCCGAAGGTGGTCGGCTCGGCGTGCACCCCGTGCGTGCGCCCGACGCACAGCGTGTCCACGTGCTCGCGCGCCCTGTTCGCAAGCGCCTGCACGAGCGCTTGTGCGCCGGGTACGATCGCCTCGCCCGCGGCCTTCAGTTGCAGGGCAAGCGCCGTGTCGAGCACGTCTGAGGAGGTCAGGCCGAAGTGGATCCAGCGACCCGCCTCGCCCGCCGAGGCGGAGAGAACGTCCACGAACGCGGCCACGTCGTGGTCGGTGAGGCGCTCGCGCTCGTCGACCGCCTCG
Organism: Solirubrobacteraceae bacterium; assembly: GCA_035567355.1. Taxonomy (GTDB): domain Bacteria; phylum Actinomycetota; class Thermoleophilia; order Solirubrobacterales; family Solirubrobacteraceae; genus Palsa-744. Next base: position 2,559 of record DATMPT010000262.1, on the reverse strand, counting down.
ACCGTGAAGGTGGCCGCGCGGATCGCCTCCAGCTCGGCTGGCGTGGGGACCGCGCCGTCGCTACCCGTGCCCGACAGGGTAAGCAGGCCCGGCAGCTCCTCGCAGGCCGCCACCTCGACACGCCGCCATGTCTGCATGCGCGCCTCGTCGGTCCACAGGGCGCCCAGCTCGGGGCGTGTGTAGCGGGGGATCACTCTTTGATTATCCCTGCCGCCCTCCGATCATGTACAACGGTGTGAGCGCACCACACGCGCGAACCGACTCGCAAACAGACGGAGGAGCCATGCCCACGTACATCATGCTCTCGACGCTGACACCCGAGGGCGTGCAGACCGTCAAGAACAATCCGGAGCGAATCCGCGAGGTCAACAAGGAGGTCGAGCAGCTCGGCGCCACCGTCAAGGCGCAATGGGCCACGCTCGGCAACGTCGACTTCATCTCGGTGGTGGAGGCCCCCGACGAGAAGACGATGGCGCGTGTATCGCTCGAGCTCGGCTCGCGCGGAACGGTTCGCTACGAGACGCTGGCGGCGATCCCCGTGGACGAGTTCATCGCTTCGCTGTAGGCCACGATGAACGAGGCGCCCACCCCGATACGAGCCACCCTCGCCGAAGCCGAGGTGCAGGCCCAGCTCGCGGAGTTCGACGTGGACGGGCCCCTGGTCGGCATTGTGATGGGCTCCGAGAGCGACATGGAGGCGATGGAGAAGGCCGCCAAGGAGTTGCGTGAGCGCAACATCCCGCACGAGCTGCAGGTGATGTCCGCCCACCGCGAAGCCGACACCGTCGCCGAGTACGCCAAGAGCGCCAGGTCGCGCGGCCTGCGCGTGGTGATCGCGGGCGCCGGCATCTCGGCGGCGCTCCCCGGCGCTATCGCCGCGCACACCGACCTGCCCGTGATCGGGGTACCGCTCTCGGGGCGACTCACAGCCGCCGGCGGCCTCGACGCGATCCTCTCGATCGTGCAGATGCCGCCGGGCGTGCCGGTGGCCTGCGTCGGGCTGGGCAACGCGCGCAACGCGGCGATCCTGGCCGCGCAGATCATCGCCGCCTGAGCGCTACCGAGCGGCCGCACGCCTAGGCGGGTGATGGCGCCCAGTACTCAGCGCCGGCGGTTCCATCGGGATGCGCGCGCATCAGCGCCTCGATCGCCGAGCGCGGCGCTGTGTAAGCCACCGCGCTCGGCGAAGACAAGCTCTTCCGAGCTCCTCGGTTCGTGCTTGTTACCTAGCGGCTGAGCTGCACCGCCTTTTCGATCTGCTTGCCGCCCTTCACCGTAACGACAAGCTTTGCCGACAGACGGTGACGGTGAGTTAGCTTCCTGCCTTCGGGGGTGAGGAGCAACGTGACCGTCCCGGTCTTCCCGGCGGCCAGCGAATACGACCCTTTCGCAAGGACGACCTTCTTGGATTTCCCGCCTTTGCGGTGCTTCACGGCGATTCGTCCGACCACTTCGGCGGATCCGAGGCAGGAGGCGTTTGCGCAGGCGATGCTCACCTTGGTCGCGTTCTTGGAGACCTTGAGATTTGATGCGGAGGTTTTGACGACAGGCACAGGCGTGACGATCGCGAGCGCGCTGCTCCTGGCGCTGGTGTGACCCGCGACGTTGGTCGCCGTGACTTCACACACTAGGGCGTGCCCCACATCGGCCGCCTGCACGATGTACGCGGGCGACGTGGCTCCTGCGACCGGTCCCCCGTCGCGCAGCCACTGATATGCGAAGGGAGCCGTGAGCGGCCACCCAACCGACAGCGTGAGTTCGGGTTCACCCGTCCACGATCCGCTCGAGCACGACAGCAGGCCGCCCGTACCGGGTGTCCCGGACACGCTCGGCGCCGCCGTATTGAAGGGTACCGAGGGCACCATCGCGGCGTTGATTGAGGAAGTGAGCGTCCCCACGGAGGCCGCTACCGGATTGGCCGTCGCTTCTGAGGGCTGGTCGTTGTAATACTGGGTGATGTACTTGGGCGGACACCTGGGCGCGTGTTCGCACGCCTTGCCTTCGGCTTCAGAGTATTCCCAAGAGAATTCGACCTTGTAAGCGCCGGTCCTCAGCCCACTGATCGTGTATTCGCCATTCGCGTTCGTGGAGGCGTACCCAAAACTGCCTTCTACGCCCGACGCGTATGCGCTGACTCCGATTTTGGCCAACCTGCCGTGGGAGTAGGCGTCGGTGACGGTACCCGAGATCTTGCCTCCTTCGGTCAGCGTGGCCCCTATCCCCGAGGTAGTTTTCCCGGCGGTGACCAGAACTGGATTGGCGCTTCCGAGCGACAGCTGCCCGTTGTAATACTGAGCAAGATACTTCGAGCCCGAGGGGATGAAGCCAACCTCGTATGCGCCTTCCGTCAGACCTTCCACCGTATATTCGCCGTTGGCGTCGGTGAAGACGGTTTTGATGGGTTCGAAACTGATGGTGGACCCGTACACGTTGACGGCGACGCCCTGGATGGGCACACCAGCACTGTTGGTCACCGTTCCCGTGATCTTACCCGGTTCCTGCAGGGTGGCGTCGATCCCCGAAGTCGTGTTTCCTTCGGCGACGGAGACAAAATTGGCA
>DATMPT010000261.1:0-8029 GCA_035567355.1 Solirubrobacteraceae bacterium | reverse complement strand
GGATGAGGCCGCGCATGTCGCGCATCCCGGCCGGATCGAGGCCGGTCGCCGGCTCGTCGAGGATCAGCAGGCGCGGACGGCGCAGCAGCGCGGCGGCGATCCCCAGGCGCTGGCGCATGCCGTGCGAGTAGCCGCCCACCTTGTGCTTAGCGCGCGGCGCGAGCTCGACGATCTCCAGCACCTCCTCGATCCGCTCGGCCGCGCCGTCCCCGTCCAAGGCCGCCAGCAGTTCCAGGTTCTTGCGCCCGGTCATGTACGGATAGAAGCGGGGCGCCTCCACGAACCCGGCGACGCCCCGCAGGGCCCGTGCGCCTTCGCGCATCGGGTCGCGGCCGAACAGCTCGACGATCCCCTCGCTGGGAGTGATCAGCCCTAGTGCCATACGCAGGGTGGTCGTCTTGCCCGCGCCGTTGGGGCCGAGGAAGCCGTACACGTCGCCCGTCTGCACGTTCAGGTCGACGTGATCGACCGCGAGGACCTCCTTATAGCGCTTGACGAGCCCCCTCGCCTTGACTGGCTGGGCCTCGTCGTCCCTGGCGGCGTCCTCAGTACCGATCGGGAGATCGGCCAGCGTGTCAAGCACGCCACGCGGGGTGGGTGGGACGTCATTCATGCCAGGAACGACGATCCATCCGCCGTAGCTCCCGGTGCGATCAAAGGCCCCGCGCGAACGCCTCGATCGACGCCGGCGTGACCGAGCCCGCGAGCACGTAGCGCACGCCCGCGCGCTCGAAGCTCAGGACGGTGCCAAGCGGGGTGGGCAGCTCTGATGCGCTGGTGCCGTTGATGTTGACCTTGGGCAGGGATTCCAAAGCGGAGGCGCCCGATTCCTTCTCGCCCGGCTTGACGGGACTTTCGAGTAGTGCGATCGCGCCAAGGCCCTGGCCGTGGGTGGTCACGTGCGGCTTTTCGTTCCCCGCCGATGAGCCGGATGTGCTCGTGCCGGGCTTTGCGGGGAGCGTCACTTCTTCGACCTTCGCGGCGGCCGGAGGGGTGAAGTCGAGCGTCGAGGCCGCGACCGGCCCATAGGAGATTTCGCTGGCTGCCAGTTCGATCGTGGGCGAAGAGCTCTTCGTCGAGTACACGGCGGCCCGCAGGGGCACGCCATTGGCCGCATCCCAGGACAGCTCCGCGCCGCTGATAAGGCCGCCGTTTTCGCGAGGTGAGACGCGTACCGTGTAGGCGGCTTGCCCCGCGACGTCCGTCGGCGTCGCGCTGGAGATATCGGCGTGCTTGCCGGCCTTGGCGATGGCTTCTTCGATTTCAGTGACGCTCGGGATCTTTCCGTGGCTCGCGCCGGAGCTCGTGGAGCCCGAGCCCGCGTCCGTTCCGGGGTTGGTGGCCGGTCCCGGGCCGGCACCTTGAAGGTCCCCGCCGTAGCCGGCCGGTGGGGCGTAGCGATAGAGCGTGTTCGTCGAAGCGTCGTACAGCGATGCCGTCTTGCCGTCCCACAAGATCTGCGTGTCGCCCTTTTCGGACTGCAGTTCCAGTCGCGCGTGGCCTTCGCCGCCGATCCACAGCCGCCCCGAGGCGCCGGAGATAAGTGGGCTGGAGCTGAGCTGGCTCGCTTCGCCGCCGCCCGTTGCCAGGTTGGCGCCTTCGAGCAAGTGATTGGTGAACTGGATGCGCGCGCTCACGCCGTCCACCTTCGGCGCCGCCAGGGCGTCGTGGAGGGCGCCGGCCAGCGGCTTGGGCGGCGGTGTGGGGCCGGTGCCGACGGCCAAGGCCAGTGCTGTGGCGCCGATCCCTACGGCGACGACCACGCCGCACAGCAGCAGCAGGCGGGAGAGGGGCAGGCGGCGCAGGATGTTCATGTGAGCGGGTCCTCTTCCTCGACGAAATACGAGCTGTCACCAGGGTAGCGCCGTATCTAGCGCTTACCTAAGGGCCACTGAAGAGATCTCTCATGAGAGCACGGCACGGCACGCCTCCGGGCCGGGAGCTCATGTATCGTGCCGACCCGATGATCTATGGAGTAATCGTCCTCTGGGTCGTGCTCGGCCTTGGCGTGTTCTTCGTCGCGATGCGCGGTGGGCCGCGCGGTGCGCGCGAGGCGCTGCATACCGAATCCGAGCTGAGTCAGCGGGTCGTGATGGTTGTGGTGGTGCTCGTGTTCGCCTTCGGCTTGGTCGTCCCGCTGCTGGTGCTCACGGCCAACGGCAACAACAAGGCGAGCGCGGCCGTCGGCGGCGTCCACCTGGGCGCCGAGGAGCAGCACGGCCGCGTGCTTTTCTCAGAGTCGTGCGCGGTCTGCCACACGCTGGCCGCCGCCAACGCCGAGGGCCACGTAGGTCCCAATCTCGACGTGCGGCTCGGCTCGCAGATCTCAAGCGAAGCGGGCCGCAAGGCGCTTGTCTTGAGCGCGATCGCGGAAGGTCGTGCCCGCGGCCTGGGCCAGATGCCGGCCGGGCTCTACCAGGGTCGCGACGCCGAAGCGATCGCGGACTTCCTGGCCGCGACCGCCGGGCACTAGGTGCTATCGGGACGTCCGGGGGCCATGTTACGGTCGCTTGCGTGCCAAGAGCGAGCTCGGAATCGCGCAGGCGTCCTCCTCCACGTATGGTCGATCGGGTAGGGCCGCGCCCGGACAGGATCGCCTCGTGGGCGGTGTTGCTCGGATTCATGCTTGTCCTCGCCGCGCTGGTGAGCGCACACGGCTGACCGGGTAGTCGCTTTAGCCAGCCGTCCAAGGCGAGAGGCTTTCCTATCTACTACGCTGCGCCGAGATGCCCGCGAGCGAGCAACCGAAGACCGCGCAGGACGTCAAGGAGTTCGTATCCGAGCGCAACATTCGCTTCATTCGCTTCTGGTTCACCGACATCCTCGGCCAGCTCAAGTCGTTCTCGATAAACGCCCAAGAACTCGACGACGCCTTCGAGGCGGGCATGGGCTTCGACGGCTCCTCGATCACCGGCTTCAACGCGATCGAGGAGTCCGACATGATCGCGATGCCCGACCCCGCCACGTTCGCGGTCCTACCCTGGCGCCCTGAGGAGCAGGGCGTGGGGAGGATGTTCTGCGACATCATCACCCCCGAGCGCACTCCTTATGAGGGCGATCCCCGCCACGTCCTGCGCCGTGCGCTGGAGCGCGCTCACGCGATGGGCTTCGATACGTTCAACGTGGGCCCCGAGCTCGAGTACTTCCTGTTCAGGGACTCCAAGTCGACCGAGGTCTTGGACGAAGGTGGCTATTTCGACCTGACGACGCTGGACGCCGGCACCGACGTGCGCCGCGAGACCGTGCTCGCCTTGGAACAGCTCGGCATCCATGTCGAGTACACCCACCACGAGGTGGGCCCCTCCCAGCACGAGATCGACATGCGTTATGCCGGTGCTTTGAAGATGGCCGACGACCGCATGACCTACCGCATCACGGTCAAGGAGTACGCGGTCAAGTACGGCTGGCACGCCACCTTCATGCCCAAGCCCCTGTTCGGAGAGAACGGCTCGGGCATGCACACCCACCAATCTTTGTTCTGCGAAGGAAAGAACGCCTTCTACGACCCGGACGACCAGTATTTCCTCTCGGACGTCGGCAAGGCATTCATCGCCGGCCAGCTCAAGCACGCGCGGGAGATATGCTCGATTTTCGCCCAGTGGGTCAACTCCTACAAGCGGCTCGTGCCCGGCTACGAGGCGCCCGTCTACGCCGCCTGGTCGCGGCGCAACCGCTCGGCCCTGGTGAGGGTGCCGCTGTACCACCCAGGCAAGGAGCAGGCCACGCGCATGGAGCTGCGCTGCCCCGACCCAGCCTGCAACCCTTACCTCACGTTCGCCGTCTTGCTGCAAGCGGGCCTGGAGGGGATCGAGAAGGGCTACGAGCTGCCGGACCCGATGGAGAAGAACCTCTACCACCTCACCGCCGAGGAGCGCCGCCGCTTGGGCATCGGCCAGCTGCCCGAGTCCCTGGGCGAAGCGATCGAGATCACGGCCGAGTCAGAGCTCGTCCTGCGTACGCTGGGCGAGCACATGTTCAACCGCTACATCGAGATCAAGCGCCAGGAGTGGGAGGACTACCGCGTACAGGTCACGCAGTGGGAGCTTGACCGCTACCTGGCGATCCTGTAGCTATCCGTTGCGCCGGATAGCATGCCGCGACCATGCATGTGCGGTTTCTGCCGACCACGGGCTCCTTGGTAGCGGTTGCGCTAGTGGCGCTCGCGGGCTGCAGCAAATCCTCCAGCAACTCCATTACCTCCAAGAGCGCTGAGCAGATCGTCGGCGAAAGCAAGGCCGCCGCCGACGCGGCCAGCGCAGTGCACGTGTCCGGGTCGCTCAGGAGCGCCAGCGTGCCCGTCACGCTCAACCTGAACCTTGTCGCGGGCAAGGGCGCCCAGGGCGAAATATCCCAGAACGGGGCCAGCTTCAAGCTGATCTTGGTCGGCGACACGGTCTACATCAGCGGCAGCCCCGCCTTCTACCGCAGCCTCGGCGGCTCCGCGGCGGCCCAGTTGTTCAAGGGCAAGTGGCTCAAGGCCTCGGCCACGAGCGGCGAATTTGCGTCCTTCAAGCAGTTGGCGGACATGCGCCGGCTGATCGACACCACGCTCGCCGTCCACGGAACGCTTGTCAAGGGCGCTACGACGACCGTGAACGGCCAGCGGGTCATCGCCGTCGCCGACTCGACCAAGGACGGCACCCTCTACGTGGCCACGACCGGCAAGCCCTACCCCCTGCAGCTCTCCAAGGGGGGCGCGGAAAGCGGGAAGATCGGCTTCGACAACTGGGACCAGCCGGTCGCGATCGCGGCCCCCGCCAACGCGGTCGATCTGTCGGAACTGAAGTCCCTCGCCGGCCGCTGACGGCCGTCAGTCGCCGCTAGCGTAGCTTCGAGGCAGCTCGCAGGCGATCGGGCGCATCGGGACGGTGTGCCAGTGCATCGCCTGCAATAGGTGTCCGAAGGATGCCGGGTGCTTTGTGGCGATCGTGTGCAGTAGTTCGATCACGCTTGCGCCGTGGTCTGCGTAACGCTGCTCGCCGGTTAGCTGGGCGAGGCGCAGCAGGCCCATGGCGGCGCTCGAGCCGCCCGCTGGGATCGGCGAGTCCTCGAGCTCCTTGCGCCTTGCGATCAGCTGTTCGCCGTCGGCCGCGGTCGAGAAGAAAGCGCCGTTCTCAGGGTCGGCGAAACGCCCGATCGTCTCCTCCGCGAGGGCCTTGGCATGCATCAGCCAGCGCTCCTCGCACGTGGCTTCGAACAGGGCGATGAATGCCTCCAGCAGGAAGGCGTGGTCCTCGAGGTAGGCGTCGATCTTGGCTTCGCCCGCGCTATGGGTCCGCAGCAGCCTGCCCTCAGGGGTGCGCAGCTCGCGCAGCACGAACTCGGCGCACTCCACCGCCGCCTCGAGGTACGCGGCGCCCGCTTCGGCCAGCGCCGAGATCATCAGTGCGTTCCAGCTCGCCAGGCGCTTGTCGTCGAGGCCCGGCCTCGGTCGCTTCGCACGCGCCTCCAATAGCCGCGCGCGAATCCGCGCCCTGGTCTCGGCGTCCGGAGGGGGGCCGCGATCCTCGAGCACGTTCAGGCCAGGCTGCGGATGGTGTGGGTCTACGAAGTTGCCCTGCTCGGTGGCGCCCAGCCAGTGGATCGCGGCGTCTGCGTCCTCGCCGAGCACATCTTCCAGCTCGTTCGTGCTCCACACGTAGAAGCGGCCCTCCACACCGCCGGAGTCGGCGTCCAGGGCGCTGTAGAAGCCGCCCTCGGGACCCCTCATCTCGCGCAAGGCCCAGCCCAGTGTGTCTTCGCACACTTCAAGCAGCGCCGGGTCGCCCGACAGCTGGTGGCCGTGCAGATAAGCACGTGCCAGCAGTGCGTTGTCATAGAGCATCTTCTCGAAGTGCGGCACCGTCCAAGTCTCGTCAACCGCATAGCGGTGGAAGCCGCCGCCGAGGAGGTCGTGGATGCCCCCGCCCGCCATCGCCCGCAGCGTGTACAACGCCATGTGCGCCTCGGGCGAGTCCGCCGCCGGCCGTCCGGACGCGGTCGAGGAAGGGGAGCCCGATGAGCGGGGAGGGGGGTGCTCACCATGCGCATTGGCCCTGCACATCAAGAACTCCAAGACCGATGCCTGAGGGAACTTGGGTGCCCCGCCAAAGCCGCCCTCGACCGCGTCGTAGGACCGCTTCAAGCGCTCCACGGCCGCGTCGAGCGCGGCCTCCTCGAATGGCTCGCCCGCCGGCTCGAGCAGCGCCCCGCCGGACAGCCGCTCGCGCAACTGCTCGCCGCTCGCCGTGATCTCATCGCCACGCTCGCCCCACGCTTCGCTCACCGCGAGCAAGATCTGCGTGAACGATGGCATTCCCGGGCGCTCCTGCGGTGGGAAGTAGGTGCCTCCGTAGAAGGGCAAGCCGCCTGGTGTGAGGAACACGTTGAGCGGCCAGCCGCCGTGACCGGTCATGCCCTGGACGGCCTCCATGTAGAGCGCGTCCACGTCGGGGCGCTCCTCGCGGTCGACCTTGACACACACGAAGCCTTCGTTCATCAGCTTCGCCGTGTCCGGGTCCTCGAAGGACTCGCGCTCCATGACATGGCACCAGTGGCAGGCCGAGTAGCCGATCGAGACGAGCAACGGCACGTCGCGCTCGCGCGCGCTCTCCAATGCCTCCTCGCCCCAGGGCAGCCAGTCGACCGGGTTCTCCGCGTGCTGGCGAAGGTATGGAGAGCTCTCGGCGGCGAGCGCGTTGGCCATATGGCTCAGCGTAGACGGGCTAGCCCGGGCGCCGGGAAGCGCAGGTCAAGCGGGAGCTGGCTGAGCAGGGCACCCACAGTGGTCCCGGTGCGTGCCAGCCTAACTTTGGCCAGGCTCACGTCGAAGCGGTGCCCGCCCAAGGTCCCGCTCACGTGTGTGCTTGCGCCCACCCTGACCGTCCCGGTCGCGGCTCGTGTGCCTTCTACGCGCAACTCGGCGGGGCGCAGGTGTCCGTGTACGACTGGGAATGAACCGGTGATCTGCACGCCGTTCACGAACGACAGGCGATGCAGGCGCAGCGCCGAGGGGGTGATCTGGGCGTATCCGCCTCGCAGGCCGCCGAAGCTCGAGCCGCTGGGGAGTTCTTGATCGGCCTGGAGTGTCGCGCCCACGACCTGGCGTTCGAGGTCGAGGATCGTGTCGAGCACGACCGCCAGCGTGCTCCCCGGCGCCCCCGCCAGTCCGCCTACCGGTTTGACCAGGGCGAGCTTTGAAGGAGTGACCGGCGTCGGGGCAAACGGATCGCGAACCATGCCGCACCGCTGGGCCGTCTCGCTCGAGAAGAAGTCCTTCAGGGCGCTCTGCGCGCAACCGCTGAAGTCGGTCCCGAGCACCGAGTGACCCGTATAGGGGACCGTGACAAGCTGGGCGCCGGGAATGCGCGCTGCCAGCGCTTCGGCGCCGGAGGTAGGCGTCCTCAGGTCCTGCGCGCCGCTCAGGATCAGGGTGGGCGCGCTCGGCAGGGCACCTACCGCGGGCGGCGGGGGCCCGGCATTGGGCCACTGCAGGCATCCCGGCAGCACGCTGTCTGTCCAAGCTGTGCTCGCGTCGAAGGGATAGAAGTCCGCCGCCGGCAGCGCCCGCAAGGCACCGAGCCCTTCGGCGAGTCGCGTCTGCGGGGGCGCCGCTCGCTGCCATGGCAAGGAGGACTCTTCGCAGGTGGTGTCCACGAACAGCGCTTCGTCGATCCCGTCCGAGCTTGCAAAGGGCGTGCCCGGCAGGTTTGGGATCAAGCCCTCCGAGAGCAGGTTCAAGCGCAGCAATGGAGCCGGATCGCCCCTCAGCGCCGACTGCGCCGAGGCGGGCAGCAGGGCCCGCAAGGCGGGATTCAGGTCGCCCGCGCCGATCAGGTTCAAGAGCGCGACATTGGAGAGCGTGGAGCGATGGCGGTGCCCGGTTCCGTCGTACACGTACCCGCTGAGCGCATGCTTGTGTAGGCGTGCCGCCAGCAGGGCGATGTCGCCGAGGGGGTTGGAGGTGATGCCGTTGCATGCCCCCGCCGAGCACAGTTCCGCGAACACCGGCTTCATGGCTTGAAACATCCCCACCGAGAATGGGTCGGCG
>DATMPT010000260.1:0-3469 GCA_035567355.1 Solirubrobacteraceae bacterium | reverse complement strand
TTGCCCGTGAGCGACAAGACTGACGCATAGGGGGCACCAGGGACCGTTTCCACGAGCGGCACGGGCACCGTGAGCTTAGGGCCGAACGGTGGCGGCGCTGTTGTGAAGCTGCCGGTCGCGAGCACTTCGAGCTGCGCGGGCGATGTGCCTTCGGTGTAGAACGCCAGGCCTCCCCCCTGTGCGAAGAACGCTTGGATCGTTGCTTTCTCCTCGACGCGCGTCCCGCCGAAGCTGACCACTCCCAGCGCTTCGCCGGCAGGACCGGCGGCTGAGCCCTTCGGGCACTTCTGCACTTCGTGGCTTTCGAGGATCGCCGTAGGGCACGAGGCGAAGCCTTGGGGGTGGAGCTTGACGCCCGCCGGCAGCTCCGCGACAACCTTTGTCACAGGCGAGGGATAGCCCCCGTATTCGGTACCGCTGATGGTGAGCGTCGCTTCCAAGGCCGCCCCCGCGCCGAGGATATTGCCCGTGCCGGGATACGTAGGGCTGTTCGGCTTGCTGGGGTCGATCGGGATCGGCACGATCTTAGCTTTGACGGTCACCGCGGGCGCGGCGAGCGTCGTGGCCGGCACCGCCAGCGCGGCAACGCTCAGACAAAGCAAAAGCAGCGTGCTCCGGTGTGATCCCTTGCGTGCACCCGTCATCTTCTCCCCGTTTCCTCCGCTTTCATCCCCGGTTGACACGAAGCATAGTCCAGAGTGTTAGGCACGGCTAAAGATGAGGCGGGCTAACCGTCACCGCCCGCTCGGGGCAATACCGTTAGCGCGTGCCCGCCAAGCTCCCGACCCAGCTCACGACCGTGCTCGGCCTGAAGACCCGCTACCTGGTGGCCGGATCGGGGCCGCCCGTGCTCGTCTTGCACGGCTGGGGCGCCTCGATCGAGGCCGTCTATCCGATCGTGACCGGCCTCTCTCCCGTGGCCACCGCGCACGCGCTCGACCTGCCCGGCTTCGGGGAGAGCGAGGCACCCCCACGAACGTGGGACGTGGAGGACTACCAGGCTTTCGTGGCTGCCTTCATGGACGAGCTCGCGATCGAGGCTCCTACGATCGTGGCACACTCCAATGGCGGTCGCGTCGCGATCAGGATGACCGCCACCGAACCGGATCGGGCGTCGCGGCTGGTCTTGGTCGACTCGGCCGGTATCCGCCCGAAGCGAACCTTGCGCTGGTACCGCCGGGTGGGAATGGCCAAGGCCGGCAAGTATGCCGCCCGCTTCCTCGGATCGCCCGGCGAGCGCCTGCGTGAGCGCCTCGTGGGGAGGGCCGCGTCCGCCGACTACCTCGCGGCCGGCGCGATGAGACCGACGCTCGTGAAGCTCGTAAACGCCGATCTGCGCCCATTCATGCCGTCGATCAGGGTGCCCACCCTGCTCGTGTGGGGCTCGGAGGACACCGATACGCCGCTATCGGCGGCTCACGAGATGGAGCGCCTCATCCCCGATGCCGGCCTAGCGGTGCTCGAGGGGGCCGGCCACTTCAGCTACCTCGATCAGCCGGCCCGCTTCGCACGCATCGTGTCGCACTTCATCGCCCCGCCTGTCTCGAGTGAGGCGGGTGCCTTGCGGAGGGCACCCACGCGCGCGCGCGAGTCCCCCCGTCTGGGCGAGTCCCCCCGTCTGGAAGACCAAGCACCCAGCGCACCGGCGGAGGACCCGTGAGCGCGTTCGAGGGCATCGCGACCGTCTTGGCGCTGTCGGCGCTCACAGTCCGCCTGGCTGGCAGCCAGCACCGCCTCCTGCACCTCCTCCAGCTCGAGCACTATGAGGGCGCTCGCCTGATGCTGTGGCTGCGCAGGCGTGGCGAGCTGACCGCCCCGCGCGAGCTGACCGCCGTCACACTGGCGTTCGTGGCGGCCGTGGCCGCCTCCTCGGCGGGCTCGAGCTGGCTGTGTGGGGCGCTGCTCTTGGCGAGCTGCCCGCTGGCGGCGCTGGGCGTGGGCGACTGGCGCCGCGAGGCCGTCAAGCCGCTCGTCCTCACCGGGCGCGCCAAGCGGCTGCTCGTGGGCGCCTTGCTCGCGCCCGGACTGCTTACGCTCGCCGCTATCGCGCTCGCCGTGGCCGGCCTCTCCACCGCCGGGCTAGCCATCCTGCTAGCCCTAGGCTTGCTCCTGCTCGCAGGCGCGCCCTGGACTCTGCTTGCCGCCAACCGCGCCCTGCAGCCCCTCCAAGGAGCGATCAACCGCCGCTATGAGGAGCGCGCGCGGCGTAGCTTGCGGGAATGGCATCCTCTTGTGGTCGGGATCACCGGCAGCTATGGCAAGACCACGACCAAGTTCTGCGTGGGGGCTGTGCTCGCGGCCGACCGCCCCACCTTGGTCACGCCCGCGTCCTACAACAGCTTCTTGGGGGTGGTGCGCACGATCAACGAAGACCTCCGCTCCTCCCACCGCGCGTTCGTAGTGGAGATGGGGATGTTCCGTCAAGGGGACATCGCCGAGCTGTGCGAGCTGGTGCAGCCCACAATCGGCGTGATCACGGCGATCGGTCCCATGCACCTGGAGCGGCTAGGCTCGATCGAGGCGATCGCCGCGGCCAAGGGCGAGCTCTTGGCTGCGCTCCCGCCCGAGGGCCACTTTGTGACCAACGCCGACGATCCGCGCTGCCTGGAGCTGGCCGCCCGCGCGCAAGTCCCGGTCACGCTGTTCGGCATCGCCGACAGCCCAAGCCAACCGGCCCCCGTCGCGACGGCGCCACATGCTCCCGGCACCCCACAACGCGTGCCCCACCGTCGAACACAAGATGGCCCGGTCGCGACAGCGCCACATACGCTTGGCACCCCACAACGCACGCCCAATCCCTCCCCCAACAACATGGCCGGCGTGCAGGTGCTCGCGCGGGACGTGCAACTCGCCGAGGGGCGCACGACGTTCAAGCTTCAGCTTGACGGGCCCGGCAGCCCAAGCGTCGAGGTGTCGGCCGGGTTGTTGGGAGCTCACAACGTCGCCAACCTGCTCGCCGCGGCGGCTGTCGGTCGCGTGCTCGGCATCCCCGCGCCCCGCATCGCCGAGGGGCTCGCGCGGGTGCGGGCGCCCGCGCATAGGCTGCAGCCGATCCACAACCGCCGCGCCGGGGTGGTCGTGATCGACGATGCCTACAACTCCAATCCCGACGGCGCCGCAGCGGCGCTCGAGGTCTTGCGCGAGCACCCCGCCACGCGGCGCCTGCTCGTCACCCCTGGAATGGTCGAGCTGGGGGACTTGGAGGAGCAGCTCAACCGCCGCTTCGGCGAACAGGCCGGCAAGGTGTGTGACCTGGCGATCCTCGTCGGCCCCGCCCGCACGACCCCGATCCGCGCAGGGCTCATCGCGGCCGGCCAGGACCCGGCGAGTATCCACGTCGTACGCGACATCGCCGAGGCCACCGCCCTGCTCGCGCGCCTCACGCGCGCGGGCGATGTCGTCCTGTTCGAGAACGACCTGCCCGACACCTACGCATGACTCCACCCCCTTCCGGACCTGGCAATGCGAG
>DATMPT010000259.1:0-9083 GCA_035567355.1 Solirubrobacteraceae bacterium | reverse complement strand
GTCACCGACCGCGATGGCCTGCGCGCGCTGCTCGACTCGATCGACCGCGAGCGCCCCTTGGTGGGGTTGGTGCACGCCGCCGGGCTCCTCGAGGACGCCATGCTCGAGTCTTTGACAGCAGAGGGGTTGGACCGGGTGCTGGCGCCAAAGCTCGACGCGGCGCTTCATCTGCACGAGCTCACCGCGGATCTGGACCTGAGCGTGTTCGTGATGTTCTCTTCTTCGGCGGCGAGCTTGGGTGCCGCGGGCCAGGCCAACTACGCGGCGGCCAATGCCTTCCTCGACGGGCTCGCCTCGCACCGGCGCGCGCTCGGTCTGCCCGCGGTCTCGCTCGCGTGGGGACTGTGGGGTGGCGATGACGGTATGGGCGGCCGGCTTGGAGAGGCCGACCGCACGCGCATCGCCCGCTCGGGCCTGGGCGCCCTGTCCGTCCAGGAGGGATTGGAGTTGTTCGACGCGGCCCTCGCCATGGATCGGGCGCTTGTCATTCCTATGCGACTCGACCCGCACGCGCTGCGCACCCAGGCTCGGGATGGGCTGCTACCGGCGGTGCTGCGCGGCATGGTTCGCGTGCCCATCCGCCGCAAACGCGGGATGGGCAACTCGCTGGAGCGCCAGCTGCAAGTCATGTCCCCCGAGGAGCGTGCGCAGGCGACGCTCGAGTTGGTGCAGGCCGAGGTCGCCTCGGTGCTTGGGCATGCGGCTGGCTCGATGGTGCAGGCGCAACGGTCTTTCAGCGAGCTGGGCTTCGATTCGCTGATGGCGGTGGAGTTGCGCAATCGTCTGAGCGCCGCCACCGGGCTGCGTCTGCCGACCACACTCGTATTCGACTATCCGAGCGCGGGCGCCCTCGCGCAATACCTCGCGCACGAGATCTCCCCCGCCGGATTCTCGGCCGGGGCACCCGCGGCACCCCCCGCGCCGGTCGCCTCGCGGGAGGACGCCATCGCGATCGTGGGAATGAGTTGCCGCTACCCGGGCGGCGTGCGCTCGGCGGCGCAGCTGTGGGAGCTGGTGATGGAAGGCCGCGACGCCGTCGTGCCCTTCCCGCAGGACCGCGGCTGGGACCTGCAGGGGCTGTATGACCCCGATCCCGACAACCCGGGTACCTGCTACGCGAGCGAAGGCGGGTTTCTGCATGACGCGGGGGATTTCGATGCCGCCTTCTTCGGGATCAGCCCGCGCGAGGCGCTGGCGATGGACCCCCAGCAGCGTCTGCTGCTGGAAGCGAGCTGGGAGGCGCTGGAAGACGCGGGACTGAACCCGGTCTCCCTGCGCGGCGCCGCGGTGGGGGTGTTTGCGGGCGTCGGCGCGATGGACTTCGGCGCCAACCTGTGGGCTTCGCCCACGGGCCTCGAGAATCTGTCCGGATACTGGCTCACCGGCAGCTCCGGAAGCGTCGTGTCGGGCCGCGTCTCCTACGCACTTGGCCTCGAGGGTCCGGCTGTATCGATCGACACGGCGTGCTCGTCTTCGCTGGTGGCGCTGCACCTGGCCTGCCAGGCGCTGCGCAACGGCGAGTGCCCGATGGCGCTCACGGGCGGTGTGTCGGTCCTCGACACACCCGGTCTGTTCGTTCAGTTCAGCGGACAGCGGGGCTTGGCGCGCGACGGGCGCTGCAAGTCCTTCGCAGAGGCAGCCGACGGCGTGGGCTGGGGCGAGGGAGTCGGCATGCTGGTGCTCGAGCGCCTGTCGGATGCTCAGCGCAACGGTCACCGCGTGCTCGGGTTGATACCCGGCAGCGCGATCAACCAGGACGGCGCGAGCAATGGGTTGACGGCGCCCAACGGCCCCTCCCAGCAACGCGTCATCGAGCAGGCTCTCGCCAGGGCCGGGCTGTCGCCCGCGCAGGTTGACGCAGTGGAGGCGCACGGGACCGGCACCACGCTCGGCGACCCGATCGAGGCGGGCGCGCTGCTGGCCACCTACGGACAGCACCACCTTCCCGAGCACCCGCTGAGGCTGGGGTCGATCAAGTCCAACATCGGCCACACGGTCGCCGCGGCCGGCGTGGCGGGCGTGATCAAGATGGTCATGGCAATGCGCAACGGCGTGCTGCCCCGCACGTTGCACGTGGATCGTCCCTCCAGCAAGGTGGATTGGTCCTCCGGCGCGGTCGAGCTGCTTACCGAGGAGGTGTCCTGGCAGCCCAACGGACAGCCGCGCCGCGCCGCCGTGTCCTCGTTTGGCGTCAGCGGCACCAATGCCCACGTGATCGTCGAAGAAGCGCCGCCAGATCGGCGCGGCGCGGGCAGTGGTGAGGGCTCTCCTCCCGGGGCGGGCTCGGCTGAGGGTGCCGCTGCGGCGGAGGGTGACGCGGGCGCGGGCGGCTACCCCGCGTGGGTGGTCTCGGCCCGTAGCCAGGCGGCCCTGCACGAGCAGGCGCAGCGCCTGCTCGACCATGTGGCGGACGCGCCACAGCTGGCGCTCGCCGACGTCGCGCATTCACTGGCGGCCCGCCCGCTGTTCGAGCATCGCGCGGTGCTCGCCGGCGCTGACCGCGGGGAGCTGTTGAGCGGTCTGGCAGGGCTCGCGGCCGGCGAGTCCGGAGCGGGAATCGTGCAGGGGCAGGTCCACGCCGGAGGGGGCGGCCTCGTCTTCCTGTTCACCGGCCAAGGCGCCCAGCGTGTGGGGATGGGCCGCGAGCTGTATGACACGTTCGGGGTGTTCGCCGGGGCCCTGAACGAGGTTTGTGCGGAGTTTGACGAGCAGCTGGAGCATCCCTTGCGCGAGGTGCTGTGGCCCCAGGCCGGGTCGCCGGCGGCGGGACTGCTCGATCTGACCGTCTTTGCGCAGGCTGGGCTGTTCGCGCTGGAGGTGGCGCTGTTCCGGCTTGTTGAGAGTTGGGGGCTGCGCCCCGACTTCCTGGTGGGTCATTCGATCGGCGAGCTGGCGGCCGCCCACGTCGCCGGGGTACTCGGGCTGCGCGATGCCTGTGTCTTGGTTGGAGCGCGCGGGCGGCTAATGCAAGCCCTGCCGCCGGGCGGCGCGATGATCTCGGTCCAGGCGTCCGAGCGCGAGCTCGCGCCGGCGCTCGAGGGGTTGGAGGACAGCGTGGCGGTGGCCGCGGTCAACGGGCCCTCCTCGGTCGTGCTCTCCGGCGAGGAGGATGCGCTGCTCGTGCTTGCCGAGGCGTGGGAGCGGGAGGGTCGCAAGGTCAAGCGTTTGCGCGTGAGTCACGCATTTCACAGTCCTCGCATGGACGGGATGCTGGAGGAGCTCACGAGCGTGGCCCAGGGCTTGAGCTTCTCGGCCCCGCGGATCCCGATCGTGTCCAACCTAACGGGCGAGCCCGTGGGAGCGCAGGAAGTCTGCGATCCGGCCTACTGGGCTCGCCATGTGCGTCACACCGTTCGCTTCGCCGACGCCGTCCGCTGGCTTGGCGGGCGAGGCGTCACGACGTTCATCGAGCTGGGGCCGAGCGGGGTGCTCAGCGCGATGGCTCAGGAATGCCTGGCCGATCGCGAGGAGGGGGCGGGCGACTCCGACCCGCCGGTGATCGCCGCACCGGTGCTGCGTCGCGATCAATCCGAGCCCCGCACGCTGGTCGCCGCGCTCGCGCAAGCTTTCGTGACGGGCGCGAGCGTCGACTGGTCAGAGCTTTGGCCGGGCGCTCGCAAGGTCCCACTGCCCACCTACGCCTTCCAGCGAGAGCGCTACTGGTTGCAAGGGCTCGACCAGGCTGGGGCGGGTGTGGCCGCGGCGGGACAGGATGCAATCCGGCATCCGCTGCTGAGCGCGATGGTCGCGCTGGCGGACGGCGAGGATTGGCTGTTCACCGGACGGCTGTCATCCAAGTCGCCCCAATGGGTCGCCGACCACATGGTGATGGGGGAGGTGGTGGTGCCGGGCACCGCGTTCGTCGAGCTGGCGCTGCGGGTCGGCGAGCAGCTCGGGTGCGGCGTAGTGGAGGAGCTCGTGATGGAAGCCCCGCTCGTGCTGTCCGAGGGTGACGACGTGCGGATGCAGGTATCCGCAGGAGCCCCCGACGAGACAGGCCGTCGTTCCTTGAAGGTGCATTCGCGCTTGCAGCGAGCCACGGAGGAGGTCCCACACGAAGCGGACGACTGGATTCGTCACGCCAGCGGCGCGTTGGCGTGCGCCGAACCTGGCTCTTCCGAGCACGACGCCCTGTGTGCGCGCGCGGCTTCCCTGGCCCATCAATGGCCTCCGCAAGATGCGCACCCGGTCGACATCGGCGACTTCTACGGTGAGATGGCCGCCACCGGCTTTGACTATGGACCGGCATTCGCAGGCGTGAGGGCGGCCTGGCAGCGCGGCGAGGAGTTGTTCGCAGAAGTCTCGCTGTCTGACGGAGAGCAGCCGCACGCCGGGCTCTACAGGATTCACCCGGGGCTGTTTGACGCGGCGATCCAGGTGGCGGCGCCGAGAAGGGGCGGCGACGGCGTGGGTGGGCCCGCGCTCGAGGGGGCGGTGCGCCTGCCGTTCACGTTCAACGGCGTACAGGCGCACGTTGGTGGAGCTAGCCGCTTGCGCGTCCACCTCACGCCCGCCGCGGGCGACGCGATCTCGATGCTCGCTGCTGACGAGGACGGGTCGCTGGCGGTCTCGATGCAGTCGCTCATCCCAAGGGCGATCTCCACCGAGCAACTGGGGCGGGCTCGGCGCAGGCCATCGGAGTCGCTCTTTAGCCTCGGTTGGACTCCGCTCCGCGACGATTCGACTGCGACGACCGGCGTCGACTGGACGGAGCTTGGCGAGGATGAGATCGTGTCGCTCGGCGACTGTGCCAGTGGGGCGCTGGATCTCGATTCGCTGTTGGGCTCGCTGGACGGGGGCCGCCAGGCGCCGCGCGTGGCGCTCGTAGAGTGCAACACTCAAAGCACCCCCCGGGACGCACTCATCGGGCCAGCACACGAGCTCACCCGCCGCACGCTGAGCCTCGTGCAGCGCTGGCTCGCCGATGAGCGACTCTCGCACTCACGAATGGTGTTCCTCACCAGGGGCGCGGTCAGCGTGCATCCGCAGGAGGAGATGAGCGGCCTCGCACAGACGCCGGTGTGGGGACTGGTGCGCTCGGCGCAGGCGGAGAACCCCGGACGCTTCGCGCTGCTGGACCGCGATGCCGCGCAGCTGCCCACCGAGGTGCTGCTAGCGGCTTTGAGCAGCGGCGAGCCACAGCTGGCGCTGCGCAGCGGCGCCTTGCACGTCGCCCGGCTGGCTCGCGCCTCATCGGCAACCGGCGAGTCGCTCGTCTTCGACCCCAGCGGCACGGTGCTGATCACAGGCGGCACCGGGCTCCTCGGCAGGCTGATCGCGGGCCATTTGGCCCGTGAGTACGGAATCCGCAATCTCGTGCTCGTCGGCCGGCGAGGCTTGGATGCTCCCGGCGCCGGCGCGCTGGAGCGCGAGTTGACCGATATGGGCGTGCGAACCACGATCGTGGCGTGTGACGCCAGCGACCGCGAGCAAGTGCGCTCGCTGCTCGACGGTATTCCCGCGGAGCATCCGCTGCGCGGCGTAGTGCACGCAGCGGGGATGCTCGACGACGGCGTGGTGGAGTCCCTCACCGACGAGCGCCTGGACGGAGTGCTCGCTCCCAAGCTCGATGCGGCCTGGCATCTGCACGAGCTCACCGAGCGCCTGGACTTGTCGGCGTTCGTGCTGTTCTCCTCGATCGCCGGCACGCTCGGAAGCGCGGGGCAGGCAAACTACGCCGCGGCGAACGCTTTTCTGGACGCGCTCGCCATGCACCGTCGCAACCTGGGTCTTGCGGGGGCGTCGATCGCGTGGAGCCAATGGGAGCAGGCCAGCGCGATGACGGATAGCCTCCGGGAGGCCGACGTGAAGCGCATGGCCCGGGCCGGGTTGATGACGCTCGCAAGCGAGGAAGCGCTTGCCCTCTTCGACGCAGCCTGTGCCTCGGGTCACCCGCACGCGCTCCCGTTGCGCTTGGACATCCCAGCTTTGCGCGCGCAGGCTCGAGCTGGACTGCTGCCGGCCGTGATGAGCGGTCTGGCCGGTGTGGGGAAGCGCCGCGGGGGCGGAGGCGGAGGTGTGCTCGCCCGCAGGCTTGCCGAGCTGCCCGAGAAAGAGCGCGAGGCCGCGGCGCTGGATGTCGTGCGCGCCGAGGTGGCGACCGTGCTGGGGCATCCCTCGTCCGCAGCGGTGGGGGCTGGGCGGCCTTTCAAGGAGTTGGGTTTCGATTCGCTGATGGCGGTTGACCTGCGCAATCGTCTCGGCGGGGTTACGGGGCTGCGTTTGCCGGTGACGCTGGTGTTCGACTATCCGACGCCCACAGCGCTCGCCGGCTATCTGATCCGGGAGCTATCCGGCCAGCCCTCCGCGAGCTCCGCGATCAGATCTGGCGCACCGAGGACCCCGGCATCGCGTGAGGACGCGATCGCGATCGTGGGCATGGGCTGCCGCTATCCGGGTGGCGTGGGCTCGCCCACCGAGCTGTGGGAGCTCGTCTCGGCCGGGACCGATGCCGTGTCGCCGTTCCCGGAGGATCGTGGCTGGGCGCTGGAGGCGCTGTACGACCTCGATCCGGATAGTCCCGGAACCTGCTACGCGCGGGAGGGGGGCTTTCTGTATGACGCCGGAGACTTCGATGCCGCTTTCTTTGGGATCGGCCCGCGCGAGGCGCTTGCGATGGATCCCCAGCAGCGTCTCTTGCTCGAAGTGTCCTGGGCCGCCCTGGAAGACGCCGGGGTTGATCCTGGCTCGTTGCATGGTGGCCAGACCGGCGTGTTCGTGGGGGTGGGTTCCTTCGGGTTCGGCGCCGGCCTGTGGGCCGCGCCTCGCGGCCAGGAGAACCTCGCCGGCTACTGGCTGACGGGGAGCGCTGGGAGCGTTGCCTCCGGCCGGGTCTCCTATGTGCTTGGCCTGGAGGGCCCGTCCGTGTCGGTTGACACCGCGTGCTCATCCTCGCTCGTGGCGCTGCATCTGGCGTGCCAGGCGTTGCGCAACGGGGAGTGTCCGCTCGCGCTCACGGGCGGCGTGACGGTCATGGACACGCCCGCGCTGTTCGTGCAGTTCAGCGGCCAGCGGGCGCTGGCCAGGGATGGCCGCTGCAAGTCTTTCGCGGATGGGGCCGATGGCGTGGGTTGGGGCGAGGGCGTCGGCGTACTCGTGTTGGAGCGCCTGTCCGATGCTGAGCGCAACGGCCATCAGGTTCTCGCGCTCGTGCGTGGCAGCGCGATCAACCAGGATGGCGCGAGCAACGGTCTGACCGCCCCCAATGGACCCTCCCAGGAGCGGGTGATCCGCCAGGCGCTCGCCAGCGCGGGACTCTCCCCCGCACAGATCGACGCGGTCGAGGCGCACGGTACGGGCACCACGCTCGGCGATCCGATCGAGGCGGGGGCGTTGTTGGCCACCTATGGTGAGCGCTCGCCGGAGCGGCCGCTGCGCTTGGGATCGGTCAAGTCCAATATCGGGCACACGGTCGCCGCGGCTGGCGTGGCGGGCATCATCAAGATGGTCATGGCGATGCGCCGCGGCGTCCTACCGCAGACGCTGCACGTCGATCGTCCTTCCAGCAAGGTGGACTGGGCTTCCGGCGCCGTCGAGCTCCTGACCGAGCCGGTGCCTTGGCTGGCCGACGGGCAGCCGCGGCGCGCCGGCGTCTCCTCGTTCGGGGTCAGCGGCACGAACTCCCACGTGATCCTCGAGGAAGCGCCGCCCGCTGCTCTGCAGCCTCGCGACGGCGAGCGCAACCGTTCGGTGGCTGTCTGGGAGGGGGTGCTTCCGCTGGTGCTGTCCGCCAAGACCGAGCCCGCGCTGCGCGCCCAAGCCCAGCGGCTGCGCGCCCACCTCGAGCGCGACGCCGATGCCGGCCTGCCCGACATCGGGTTCTCGCTCGCCAGCGCGCGGGCCAGCTTCGAGCGTCGTGCCGTGCTCGTATGCGGCGATCGCCAGTCCGCCATGGACGATCTGCTCAGCCTCGGCGAGGATCCCTCCTCGCCGCTTCTGATCGAGGACGTGGCGAGCGAGAGCCCCGGAGCCTTGGCGGTGCTGTTCACCGGTCAGGGCGCTCAACGCATCGGCATGGGCTGCGAGTTGTACGAGTGCTCGGCCGTGTTCCGCGAGGCGATGGACGAGGCATGCGGGCATCTGGACGCGCTGCTGGGGCACTCGCTGCTGGCCGTGATCCAGAGCCAGGGGGACCTGCTGGACGAAACCTGCTTCACCCAAGCGGCGCTGTTCGCGCTGGAGGTGTCTCTCTTCCGCCTGGTGCAGAGCCTGGGAGTGCGCGCCGATTTCCTGATTGGGCACTCGATCGGCGAGCTCGTGGCGGCGCATGTCGCCGGTGCTCTCTCGCTCGAGGACGCGTGCGCGCTGGTGGCCGCTCGAGGGCGGCTGATGGCAGAGCTGCCCGCGGGCGGAGAGATGGTGGCCGTGCATGCCTCCGAGGAGGAGGGGCTTGCAGAGCTCACAGGGCTGGAGGAGCACGTCGCGCTCGCGGCCGTCAACGGTCCCGAGTCGATCGTCCTTTCCGGCGAGCGCACGGCGGTGCTGCGGCTGGCCGGCGTTTGGGAGCGCCGCGGACGCAAGACCAGGCGACTGCGTGTGTCACACGCATTCCACTCGCACCTTATGGAGCCGATGCTCGATGACTTTCGTCGAGTCGCAGAAAGGGTGTCCTTCGCCGAGCCGCGAATCCCGATCGTCTCCAATCTGACCGGCGAGGCGATCGCGGCAGAGCAGCTGTGCACCCCGGCGTACTGGGTGCGTCACGCACGCGAGACGGTGCGCTTCGCCGACGGAGTTCGATGGCTTCGCTCCCGGGGCGTGAGCAGCTTTCTGGAGATCGGCCCCGGCGCCGCGCTCAGCTCGATGGTCGACGAGTGCGTGAGCCCGGACGGCGGAGATCGTGGAGCGGCCGCCGCGATCCCCGTGTTGCGGCGCGGACGTCCAGAGACGGACACGCTGTTGGGCGGGCTCGCTCGCCTGTGGGCGCGCGGGCTGCCGGTGAGCTGGAGCAGCCTGTTCGAGGGCTCGGACACGCGGCGCGTGGAGTTGCCCACATATCCCTTCCAGCGAGAGCGCTACTGGCTCACCCCGACGGTCGCATCCGCCGGCGGGGCTGGGGCTGGCCGGGTCTCGACCGGTCACCC
>DATMPT010000258.1:0-3359 GCA_035567355.1 Solirubrobacteraceae bacterium | reverse complement strand
CATCTATGCCTCAACGCCCTTGGCCTATCCACCGCTGGTGTACCTGCTCGTGCGCATGCTCCTGCTCACGCGCATCGGACGCGGTGACGCGCCGGCAAGCGATCCGCGGCCGTTGCGCTTGCTCGTACCGGCGCCTTGGCTGGCGATCGGGGTCGTGTTCCTGATCGGCTTTCGCGTCGGCCTCAACGTGACCGACTCCAACGTGATCGACGTTGGCTACGCGGGGGTTATCGGCGCGCAGCGTATCGTCCACGACAAGTCGCTCTACGGTAAATACCCGTCAGATAACGAACACGGCGATACCTATGGTCCCGTCAACTACGAGACCTATGTCCCCTTCCAGCAGATCTTCGGCTGGAGCGGGCGCTGGGACGATTTGCCGGCCGCCCACGCCGCCGCGATCGTGTTCGACCTGCTGGCTATCGGGCTCCTGTTCCTGCTTGGCCGGCGCGTACGCGGCCCGGGGCTCGGCATAGCGCTCGCCTATGCCTGGGTGGCCTATCCCTTCACCCTGTTTGCCTTGGAGAGCAATTCAAACGATTCGCTTGTAGCGGTCTTTGTCCTGGCGGCCTTGCTGGTTGCCTGCATGCCGCCCGCGCGCGGCATGTTCGCCGCCCTGGCGGGCCTCACCAAGTTCGCTCCCCTGGCGCTTGCCCCCTTGCTGTGGACGTATGGCCTTGATGGGCTCTCCGCTCGTGCCCGCGCTCGTGCCCTGTCTCTGTTCGCGCTCGCCTTCATGGCGACGCTCGCCGTAGTCTCGATCCCCGCCCTCACCCACGATTCCCTGCACACGATCTACGAGCGCACGCTCGCCTACCAGTCCGATCGCGAATCGCCCTTCTCGATCTGGGGGTTGTATGGGAGCCCACCCACCCTCGGCTACCTGCAAGCGGTGGTCCAGGGCGCTGCCCTGGTGCTCGCCCTGTCGTTTGCGGTCCTGCCTCGTCGTCCTGGCGTGCCCGGGCTGGCCGCAGCCGCCGCGGCCGTGCTCGTTGCCGTGCAGCTGGGCATCGAACACTGGTTCTACCTCTACATCCCCTGGTTCTTCGGCCTCGTGATGCTCGCCCTGCTGGGGCAGTTCAGCTGGCGGGAGTGGGAGCCGGTCGCGCCATCAGGATCTGCTCAATCGAGTCAGCTCGCAGCGGCTTAGACGCGCGTACCAAGACACCCATCAGCCAAGGGTCCTCCTTGGAGGTCTCAAAGCGCACCGGCATCTGCGTCACGAGCGCCTCCACGGCCTGCTCGCGCTTGACCCCGATCACTCCCCCGCGGGGACCGGTCATGCCGACGTCGGTGATGTAGGCCGTCCCGCCCGGCAAAACTCGTGCGTCAGCGGTTGGCACATGCGTATGGGTGCCCACCACGGCGGTAACACGTCCGTCGAGCAGCCACCCGAGCGCCACCTTCTCGCTGGTCGCCTCCGCGTGCATGTCCACGAGGATGTGATCCACCTTGCCCAGCTCGCGCAGGGCCGGATCGATCTCGGTGAAGGCCGAACGCCCCGCCTTCAGGAACAGGTTGCCGCTGAGGTTCACCACACCGAGTCTCACGCCGTCTTTCTCTACCACGCACACGCCGCGCCCGGGCTGGCCACGCAGGTAGTTGAAGGGGCGCACGATCCGCTCCTTGGTATCCAGGTAGGAATAGATCTCGCGACGGTGGTAAGCATGGTTGCCAAGCGTGATCGCGTCGATCTCGTTGCGAAACAGCTCCTCGGCGACCTTCGGCGTGATGCCGAGGCCACCCGCCACGTTCTCCGCGTTGACAACCACGAATGCCGGGGAGTAGCGCTCTCTCAACAAGGGCAATCACTCGAGCAACGTGTGGCGCCCGATGCTGCCCACCAAGTCACCGACAAACAGGATGCTCACGTCTTCGGCGCCTCGGGCCGCCGCGGCGCCCCTCGTCCCCGGCTTGATACCGCCCGCTCCCTCCGGGGTGGTACCGCGCGCTCCCTCCCTCGTAGTACCGCCCGCTCCTTCCGGCACCCTACCGTGCGCTCCCTCCCGTGCGGTACGGTGCGCTCCCCTTCCCGCCGCGCTGTCTTTTTCCTCCTGCGTCTTCTCCTGCCCCGCCTCGGACTCAGCCATACTCTGGCCATCGTTGGAGGGTCGATGACAGCGGCATGTTGGGTCGGAGCGGCGCAAGCATGAGTGAGCCGGGCACTACCCCGCGAGCTGAGCCGCCAACCGCCGGCGAGCGCGACTTGGCCGAGGCCGAGGACGCGGCCGTCGCCGAGCCTCCGCGAGTGGTCGTGCCGCGCTGGGTGCAGCTGGTGCTGTTGCCTATCTCGCTGCTCGCGCTGTGGGCGCTGGCGCGAGCCGCGGGCAAGGTGCTGTTGGTATTCGTGGTCGCTGCCCTCATTGCGCTCATCCTGAACCCGCTTGTCGCCTTCGTACAGCAGCGCGTACGCTTGCCGCGCGGCTTGGCGGTCTTGGCCGTATACCTAGCATTCTTCCTGACCTTGGCCGGTGTCGGCTTCCTGCTTGCCAACCCGATCGCCGATCAGGTCCGCACGTTCACGAACAACCTTCCCCACATCGTCAACGAAGCCAACAGCCAAATCGCGAGCTTTCAGGCTGAACTGAACAAACACGGCATACATGCAAAACTCGTCAGCCAGGGCAAGACCGCCTTGCAGACCCTGCAAGACCAGGTCTCCAAAAGCACTTCGGAACTGGCCTCCTTTGGCGGCGGTCTGCTCACCGAAGTGGCCAAAGCGCTCGTCGATCTCGTGCTCGTGTTTGTCCTCTCGGTATACATGCTCGTCTACGGACAGTCGATCGGCAGGCTCGTGCGCCGGGCGATGCCGCCCGGCGACGGCACTCCCGCCGACGACTTCCCGCGGCTCGCCCAGCACGCGGTGTCGCGCTACGTCGGTGGACAGCTTCTGTTCAGCGTCGTCATGGGCGCCTCGACGGGCATCGCGCTCTACCTGTTTGGGGTGCTCGGGATCTTCCCCGACGGGCGCAAGTATGCGCTTGCGTTCGGCGTCTTCTATGGGGTTATGGAGCTGATTCCCTATATCGGCCCTATTCTGGGAGCGATTCCACCGCTGGTCTTGGCTCTCTTTACCGACCCGATCAGCGCGCTGTGGGTGGCCTTGCTGTTCGTGGGCCTGCAGCAGCTCGAGGGCCACGTCGTAGCGCCTCAGATCTTCAGCCACACCTTGCGCATCAATCCCCTGCTCGTGATCTTTGCCCTGCTGCTCGGCCTGCAGCTGTACGGGATCATCGGTGCGCTCGTGGCCTTGCCGATCCTGTCGGTCTTGCGCGAGACCGCGATCTACCTGCACCGCCATCTGAGGCTCGAACCGTGGGAGCGCCTGTCCCCACCAGGGGGCTCGTCCCCTCCGGGGG
>DATMPT010000257.1:0-9769 GCA_035567355.1 Solirubrobacteraceae bacterium | reverse complement strand
CACGACGGCGAGCGTGGCTCAGGCCGGCCGCGTCATGGCGGCAGTGACCGTTCCTGACACCGAGCACCGCATCACCACGCTGAGCTCCGGCGTGCGAGTGGTCACCGAGCGCGTGCCTAGCGTGCGCTCGGTGGCGCTCGGCTTCTGGATCGGCACCGGCTCGGCGATGGAGTCAGGCGAGCAGGCTGGTCTCTCACACCTGCTCGAGCACATGCTCTTCCGTGGCACCGACAGCTATCGCTCGGAGGAGATCGACCAGATCTTCGACGCGATGGGCGCCGAGATCAACGCTGGCACCGACCGGGAAAGCACCTCGCTGTTCACGCGCGTGCTCGACGGCCACCTGCCTCGCGCCCTGCAAGTGATGGGTGAGATGATCTGGCATCCCCGCTTCGAAGAGCTCGCCGCGGAGCGCGAGGTCGTGCTCGAGGAGATCGCAATGTACGAAGACGACCCCCAGGACCGGGTCTTCGACGTGCTTGGCGAAGCCGTTTTCGGAGACCATCCGTTGGGGCGCGCGGTGATTGGGCGCGCCGATGTGATCCGTGCCGTCGAGCCGGAGGGGCTTCGCGCATTCCATCGCGAGCGCTACCTGCCAGGCGCGATCGTCGTGGCCGCCGCCGGCTCGGTTGCGCACGGCGAGCTGGTCGAACTGGTCGAGGCCGCCAGCCGGGGGACGACCGCGAGCAGCCCTGCAGAGGGCTCGAGCGACGCACAGGCGGTGCCGGGGAGCCCATCCAGCCCAGTCGCCTCCGCGCTCGCATCCGAGGACCCAGGTGAATGCGACGTTCACTTCGAGCGACGCGTGAGCTTCCTGCGCAAGGACACCGAGCAGTATCACGTGTGCCTTGGCGGCCGAGGCATCTCACGCCACGACGAGCGTCGCTTCGCGTTGAGGGTGCTCGAAGGCGTGTTGGGGGGCACCTCCTCCTCGCGCCTGTTCCAAGAGGTGCGCGAGAAACGGGGCCTTGCTTACTCGATCTTCTCCTTCTCCAGCCTGCACGCCCGCACGGGCGAGGTCGGACTGTACGTGGGAACCCGCCCGGATAATCTCGACGAGGCAATCGCAACGATCGCCACGGAGCTGGAGCGCTTCGTGGCAGAGCCGATCGACGAACAGGAGCTGACGCGCTCGCGCGAGAATGTCAAGGGACGTGTGGTGCTCTCGCTCGAGTCCACTGCCGCGCGCATGAACCGGCTGGGCTCCTCTGTGCTGGGCGACCTGCCGATCCTGTCGGTCGATGAGATCATCGCGGAGATCGACGCCATACAGGCTGAGCAGCTGCACGAGCTTGCGCGCGAGCTGTTCGCTCCCGGGGGCTTGTCGGTCGCCGGCGTGGGCGCAGACGAAGCTGTCTTCCAGCGGGCACTGGAGCCGCTTGGGGTGGCGGTCTTGTGAGGATCGATCGTGCGAGGCGAGCGACGGTGGCTTCGTGATCGGGGTGGGCGTGGCGGGAGCGGCCGGGCGGATGGGCCAGACGGTCTGCGCCGCGGTGCAGGAGGCGGGCGACATGGAGCTGGTCGGGCGCGCCGATCCCTTGCTGGACGTCACGCTCGCGCAGATGCTCGCTCAAAGCACCCCGGATGTGGTGGTCGACTTCACCCGTCCAGATACGGCTCTCGAGAACGCGCTGCAGTGCCTGCGCGCGGGAGTGCACGTGGTCATCGGCACGACCGGCTTTGACGTCGAGGCCCTCGAACAGCAGGCGCGAGCGATAGCCGCCGCGCAGGGCGAGACGCCCGCAAACGTGCTGGTTGCACCCAACTTCGCGATCGGCGCGGTCCTGATGATGCGCTTCGCCGCCGAGGCCGCCAAGCACATGGCCAAGGCCGAGATCGTCGAGCTCCATCACGACGGCAAGCTCGACGCGCCGAGCGGCACCGCGGCGCGGACGGCGCGGCTGATGGCAGAGGCCTCGGGTGGCGAGCCGCCGCCGATCCACTCGGTGCGCCTGCCGGGCCTGGTGGCAAGCCAGGAGGTCATCTTCGGCGACGTCGGCCAGACCTTGACGATCCGCCACGACACGACCGGTCGCGAGTCGTTCATGCCCGGCGTCTTGATGGCAGTTCGCGGCGTCCGAACCCTTCGGGGCACGCCTGTGGTGGGCTTGGAGCAGGTTCTGTTCGCAGGCGAGTGACGATGCGCGCACACCATCCCCATCCCCCGACTCAGGTGGAATACTGCACCCGATGAGTATCCTGGAGGGCACCCCACATGGCGGGCGAGAGGCTGGCGCCGCAAGAGACAGAAGCGGCCTTGGCACGATCCTGACGGCGATCGTGACCCCTTTCGACGAGCAGGGCCATGTGGACGAGGGATCGTTCGTGGCCCTGATGCACCATCTGGCCGAGCACGGCTCCGACGGCTTCGTCGTTTGTGGAACTACCGGAGAGGCCGCCACGCTGACCGACGAGGAACATCTCGGTCTCATCGGCCTGGCCGTACGCGAGCGCCCAGCGGACACCACGATCGTGGGTGGGACCGGCTCTAACGATACTCGTCACGCCGTCCATTTGACAAAGGTGGCGAGCGAACTGGGTGTAGACGCGACCCTCAGCGTCACGCCCTACTACAACAAGCCGAGCCCGCGCGGGCTCGTGCGCCACTACGAAGAGGTCGCCAAGGCAACCGACAGGCCGATCCTGCTCTACAACATCCCGGGACGAACCGCGGTGAATATGGGGCCGGATTTGCTCGGGCGCTTGGCCCAGATCGAGCACATCGAGGGCGTCAAGCAGTCAAATGCAGACGAGCTGCGTTTGATCGATGGGCTATCGCTGTACACCGGCGACGACGCCACCTTTGCGCGCACACTCGACATGGGCGGCGCGGGCGGCATCTGCGTGGCCAGTCACATCGTGGGGGATGAGATGCGCCGCATGGTCGAGGAGCCCGCCCACCGCGCCGAGATCGATGCGAGCCTACGGGATGTGTATGAGACGCTGTTCATGACGGCCAGCCCAACGTGCACGAAGGCCGCGCTGAACATGCTCGGGCACAAAGTCGGCGGCCTGCGCCTGCCTATGATCGAGGCAGACGGCGAGGAGCTCGAAGCGGTGCGGGCGATGCTCGTCCGCCACGGCCTGCTGACCGACACCGCGCCCACCCAAGCGCGCGAGACGGCTGCCAGCGTCCGGGCAACCGACGCGTGAGCCAGCTGCGCGTCCTGCCCCTCGGGGGGCTGGGGGAGATCGGCAAGAACATGACAGTCGTCGAGTACGACGGTCGCATCGTCGTCGTGGACGTCGGTCTGCGCTTCCCCACGCCGGAGATGGTGGGCATCGATCTCGTCCTGCCCGACTTCACCTACTTGCGCCAAAGGGCACGCGACATCGAGGCGATCGTCGTCACCCACGGCCACGAGGACCATCTCGGCGCGCTGCCTTGGGTGGTGCGCGAGCTGGGCCAGGAGCACGCTCCGCCCGTATATGGCGGCCCGCTCACGATCGCGATGGCGCGCTCCAAGCTCGAAGAGCACAAGCTGCGCGATGTCGAACTGTGCGATGTCGCGCCGGGGGAGATGCTCGATCTGGGCCCCTTCTCGCTCGAGATGATCCACATGACCCACTCGATCCCAGACTCCTCCGCCGTGGCGCTCGGCACAGACCTCGGCACCGTCCTGATAACGGGCGACTACAAGTTCGACCAGACTCCCGTTGACGGTCCGCCCGCGGACGTGTCGCGACTTGCCGAACTGGGGCGCGAGGGCGTCCTGCTCCTGTGCGGGGACTCCACGAACGTGGACCGCGAGGGTTTCTCGCCCTCGGAGTCGCTCGTCGGTCCCCATTTGGAGGAGGCATTCGCCCGCTGTGAGGGCCGTATCGTCGTCACGAGCTTCGCGTCGAACATCCACCGTGTGCAACAGGTGATCGACGCGGCCAGCGCCCTGGGGCGCAAGGTCTCGCTTGTGGGCCGCTCGATGCGCAAGAACGTCGGCATCGGGCGCACCCTCGGCCACGTCGACGTGCCCGAGGGGCTGCTCGTGGGGACGCGCGAGGTCGAAGACTTCCCCGACGAGCGGATGGTGATCATCTCGACCGGCTCCCAGGGCGAGCCGCTGTCTGCACTGCGGCGGATGGCCTACCGCGACCACCCGCAGGTGAAGCTGCGCCACGGCGACACCGTCGTCTTCTCGGCGACCCCAGTGCCCGGCAACGAGCGGGCCGTCAACGAGACGATCGACCGGCTCTACCACATCGGTTGTGACGTGGTGACCGCCCAAGACACGCCCGTGCACGCCTCCGGACACGGCTATGCCGAGGAGATCAAGCTGATGCTCAACCTCGTCAAACCGCGCTACGTGATGCCCTTCCACGGCGACTTCAAGCGCCTGCGCCTGCACGCCCAGCTGGCCGAAGCAGTCGGCATCGCCCCCGATGATATCTTCCAGGGCGAGAACGGTCTGCCCCTTGACATCACAGAGCGCTCCGCGCGCTTCAAAGAGCACGAGCAGTCCGGGATGGTGTTCGTCGATGGGGTCGAGATCGGCGATATGGCCGACGTCGCCCTGCGCGACCGGCGCATGCTCTCAGCCGACGGCATCTTCATCGTCGTCGTCACAATCGCCGAGCAGGACGGCCGCTCGGTGGCCGATCCCGAGGTGATCTTCAGGGGCGTGCCCTTCCTCGACGAGGCGGGTGAGCTGATCGAGGAGATCAGGGGTACCGTCGTTACGACCTTGGCGCGTGCCGCCGCGGAGGAGATCCGCGAGGTGGACCTCTTGCAGCAGATGCTCCACGACGATCTGGCGGGGCTAGTCTATGACCGCCTGCGTCGTCGTCCTATGGTCCTGCCTGTCGTCGTAGAGGTCTAGGCGAGACGTCCTCTGGGCGGCGCCGGCCGATCGGCGATCCCATCGATCGCCGATCGGTTGCGTCCCGCTCCTTATGCTGAGCACACCGCGCTCGCTGCGTCCTACCGATCGGAGATCAACGAGATCTCCGATCGGCCAGCTTGCTCGGACAACGCCCTAGAGGCTGGATGACAGGGCAGCGTCACCACGAAGCGCGCGCCCGGGCGCTCGGCGCCAGGATGAGTCAGCTCCAGCGTGACCCCGCCCCCGTGGGCCTCGGACACGGCGCGCACGATCGCCAAACCCAGACCGAAGGAGCCGCCGCGGTCGCCCGCGCCGCGTACGAAGCGCTCGAACAGGGTCCCTGCCAGCTGCTCGGGCACACCGGGACCGTCGTCCTCGACGGCGAGCCGGGCCCTGCCACCAGCGATGGCCGTACTCACGCGGATCTCGGTGCCGGGGGGGGTGTGGCGGATCGCGTTCTCGATCAGGTTGAGGGCAAGCCGGTGGAGCTCATCGCGCGAGGCATCCACGACCGCGGCGTGGATATCCAGGGATATCTCGTGCGCGGCGCTGACCGGGCCCAGCTCGGCGGCCGCCTCGACCACGACCTGGCCGAGGTCGCACGGCTCGCGGCGTACGACGCGACCTACATCGGTGCGGGCCAGCAGTAGCAGGTCAGCTACAAGCCGGCGCATGCGCTGGGAGGAGCGCAGGGCCGAGCGTGCGGCGTCGGCCTCATCGCCGTGCAGGGATTCGGCCAGCAGCTCGAGGTTGGCGAGCACGCTTGTGAGCGGCGTGCGCAGCTCGTGCGAGGCGTCGGCCACGAACTGACGCTGCCGCGCCAGGGTCGCCTCGGTCTCGGCGTGAGCGGCGTCGAGCTCGCGCAACATCCCGCCTAGCGTGCGCGCCAGCTGGGCGACCTCGTCGTCGGCGGAGGGCTCGGGCACGCTGCGGCTGGGATCGCGCGTGCGCGCGATCTCCTCGGCGGTGTTCGTGAGCTCGGCGATCGGGGCCATCGCGCGGCGCGCGATCATGATGCCCGCGAGCAGGGCAAGCGCCGTTCCCGCCAGCACGCCCAGCAGCAGCAGCAGCTCGACGCGCGCGATCGTGGCGTCCAGGTCGGAAAGGCGCCGCCCGTACTGCACGATCACGGTGTCGCCGACCGGACCGCCCAGCGCCACCGGCCGCGTATGCACGCGATAGCCTTCCACGTTGGCTTCGGTCGACAGCCCGAGACCGGAGGGCGCGCCGCTTGTGCTGGCGAGCGCGTTGCCCGCGTAGCTGAGGATCCGCACGACCGCATCCTCGGAGCTCGCGAACTTGTTGAGATTCGGGGGGTTGACGACCTTCAGTTTGAAGCCCTCGATGTAGCTGCCGGTCACTTCCACCTGCAACAGCCCCGCCAGGTTGTCGCCCGCGACCGCCACTTCGCGATCGAAGTTGGTGCGGATGCGGTGCACCGTGAGCGAACCGACCACCAGCGCGAATGCGCACAGGATCGTGAAAGTCAGCAGCGCCGAGACGCCCGCGAGGCGCGTGCGAATCGGCAGGCGATCGAACGCGGCGGAGACACGCGCGATGAGCTTGGTCAGCGCTCCTGACCGACGGTCAGGCTCGGAGGACGTATCCGGCTCCTCGGATGGTGTGCAGGAGTCGTGGCTCGCCCTCGGCCTCCAGCTTGCGGCGCAGGTTTGAGACGAACACCTCGATCGTGTTGGTCGTGGAGAAGGGGTCATACCCCCACACCTCGTCGAGCAGCCGCTGGCGGGAGATGACGATGCGCTCGTTGCGCATCAGGTACTCGAGTAGCTCGAACTCGCGCTGGGTCAGCTCGATCGGGCGCTCGCCACGGGCGATCTCGTGCGTGTCTACGTTCAAGGAGAGGTCGCCCACGCGCAACGGGGCCGAGCCGCGCGGGGGGCGGCGACGCAGCAGCGCGCGCATGCGCGCCAGCAGCTCTTGGCGCTCGAACGGCTTGACGAGGTAGTCGTCGGCGCCGGCGTCGAGCCCCTCCACGCGCGACTCCAAGGCATCGCGGGCGGTGAGGATCAGGATCGGCACGTCGTCGTCGCCGCGCAAGCGCTTGGCGACCTCGATCCCGTCGAGCTCGGGCAGGCCGAGGTCGAGGATCACGAGGTCCGGGGCAAACGTGCGCCCGTGCTCCAAGGCGGCGTTGCCGTCGGCGGCGGAGCGCACCTCATAGCCCTCCATGCGCAGCGAGCGCGGCAGGGCCTGGGCGATGTCTTCGTCGTCCTCGACCACGAGCACGCGTGGGGCACGGTTGAATTCGTTCATCGCTATGAGTGTGTATCGGTGTGCACTAAAGCCATAGTAAGCATCGATCCCGCTGGCACTGATCGATGGCCGGAAAGCTCAGATGAGCGATGGTATGGGTCCGGGCGCGGAAACGCTGGCTTCTCGCTTGCACGACGGGCAGGTTCCAACCGCTCGGCGTCGAAGCCCGGCTTGATGCCCGCAGCCCGCAACAGCCCCAAGCGCCAGCCCGCCCGCAAGCAGGCGACTCGACGACGGCGACCGGGGAGCGCCCGTGCACGCTCTCGGCGCCGGCGAGGACGCGGCCCGAGGGGCCTTCTCGATGGCCTCTCGATGCGGTGGCCGGTGCTCAGCCGCAGCCAGCGAGACGTGCTCGGACTCGCCTTGGTGGCGGTGGGCGTGTTCATGGCCTTCGTTCTCTACGGCGATGGCAACGGGGGCCAGGTTGGCCAGGGTCTCGCGACCGCACTCGGCTGGTGCGTAGGCGAAGCGCGGGTGCTGGCGCCGGTCGCGCTGGTGGTGGGCGGCGGCGCGCTGCTGCTCGATCAGCTGATCCCTACGCGCAGGCCGTTGCGCACCGGCGGGCTTTGTATCTTTGCGGGCGTAACGCTCGCGCTTGCGGCCGGCACACTTGGTGTGAGCGGCGGCACGCATAGCCCCGAATCCGAGCGCTGGCACTCGACCTTCTTGCAGGCTCACGGCGGCATCATGGGCCAGGGGATCTATTGGGTCGCACACAGGCTCGTGCAGAGCGTGGGCGTGGATATCTTGATCTTGTTCCTGCTTGTCGTGGGCGTGGTGTTGTTGACAGGCGCCTCGCTGGCTGCGCTGTTGCGCGCCACCGGCAACGGCGTGATGGACACAAGCCGGGTGATTCGTGCACGCGCAAGTGCCTTGGAGCGTGTAACGCAAGGCGTCCCGCGGGAGCACGCGCAGGCAAGATCGCGCGGGGGCGATGGAGAAGCGGTACAGCCGCCCGAGCCGGCACCGGATGAGCTGATCGTACGCGCCACGCATGTGGAGGCTCCATCGGTCGATGGCGCACCACCGGCGCTCGATCCTTGGGCAGCCGACGAGCAGGAGGACCCGGCCGGGGCCGAGGTCGAACACGAGCGGGCGAGGGAGGCCGAGGAGGGCGCATTTGCCGCTGTGAACTTGCACGAGCAGGGAGAGACGGACGCGCCCGAGGACGGCGGTGGAGCAGCGGAGCCGATCGACGAGTCTCTGTTCACGCCCCAAGGTCGCTTGCGCGACGTGGTCACAGACGACCCCGGCTTCGTGTGGGAGCTGCCCGGAGCGGAACGCATCCTCACGCGCTCGACCGCCGAGCAAGCCCGCCCGGATACGGCCGGCCAGGAGCGCACCGCCACCAGCCTGATCGAGGCCTTGGGGCATTTCGGCGTGCAAGCCAAGGTGATCGGGACCGTGGCCGGACCGCACATCACCCGCTATGAGCTGCGCCTCGCCCCGGGAACGAAGGTCGGCAAGGTGGCCCAGCTCAAGGACGACTTGGCCTATGCCTTGGCGGCAACCGACATCCGCATCCTCGCCCCGATCCCAGGCAAGCAGGCCGTCGGCGTCGAGGTGCCCAACGCCAAGCGGCGCATGGTCAGGCTCGGCGACGTCTTCCAGGAGCCGCCGAAGGACTGGTCGCCGCTCACGGTGTGGCTCGGCAAGGACGTGGCCGGCAAGGCGATCGGGGCCGACCTCGCGAAGATGCCACACCTGCTCGTGGCCGGCACGACGGGGGCAGGCAAGTCGGGTGCGATCAACGCGATGCTGTGCAGCGTCCTCTTGCGCGCCACCCCGCACGAGCTGCGCCTCGTCCTGGTCGACCCCAAGCAGGTGGAGCTCAACCACTACGAGTCGATCCCGCACCTGCTCACACCGGTGATCACGAGTCCGCGCATGGCGGCCAACGCCCTCCAGAACCTGGTGCGCGAGATGGAGCAGCGCTACGGAATCATGTCGCTAGCGCGCACGCGCAGCCTCATCGAGCTGAACAAGGCACGCGAATCGCGCAACGAAGCTCCTTTGCCCTACATCCTGTGCGTGATCGACGAGCTCGCGGACCTGATGATGGTTGCGCCCGCCGACGTGGAGGACTCGATCATTCGTCTCGCCCAGAAGGCGCGCGCGGTGGGCATCCACCTCGTGCTTGCTACGCAGAGCCCGCGCGTCGACGTGATCACGGGCATGATCAAGGCCAACGTGCCCTCTCGCATCGCCTTCTCGGTCTCTAGCCAGACCGATTCACGCGTGATCCTCGACCAGAACGGCGCCGAGTCGCTGCTCGGGCAGGGCGACATGCTGTTCAGCCCTGTCGGCTCCTCGCGCCTGCAGCGCATCCAGGGTGCCTACATCGACGAGTCGCAGATCGCGAAGCTGACCGACATGTGGCGCAAGCAGGGCGAGCCCGAGTTGCGCGAGGAGCTGCTCGAGGAGGTCGAGCCGACCGAGCCCGAGAAGAGTGGCGATGACGAGTTCGATCCCGACGAGGATCCGCTGCTGAAGGACGCGATCGTGCTGGTGGCCGAAATGCAGACTGCGTCCACCTCGATGCTGCAACGACGCCTGCGGCTGGGCTACACGCGCGCGGGCAGGCTGATCGACATGCTCGAGCGCCGCGGCGTGATCTCTGGCTATGAGGGCTCAAAGCCACGTCAGGTCCTGATTGCGGAGGGCGACGTGCCGCGGGT
>DATMPT010000256.1:0-21273 GCA_035567355.1 Solirubrobacteraceae bacterium | reverse complement strand
GATCGTGGCCGAGGCAGGCCAGCCGGGGGCCGTCACGATCGCCACGAACATGGCAGGGCGAGGCGTGGACATCAAGCTCGGCGGCAACGCCGAGCATCTCGCGCGCTTGGAGCTCGCCAAGCAGGACCTCGACCTCGAAGATCCCCGCTACGAGGAGCGCGTCAAGGAGCTGTTGCCAGGCATCGAGACCCAGGTCGAGGCCAATCGCGAGCGCGTGATGGCGGCGGGTGGGCTGTTCATCTGCGGCACCGAGCGTCACGAGTCGCGACGCATCGACAACCAGTTGCGCGGGCGCTCCGGCCGCCAGGGCGACCCGGGGGAGAGCCGCTTCTTCCTCTCGGCCGAGGACGATCTCGTGCGGCTGTTCGCCGGCGATCGCATCTACAAGATCCTCGATCGCCTGGGCAGCGTCGACGAGCAGGGCAACGAGGAGCCGATCGAGGCGGGGATGCTCTCCAAGCAGATCGAGAAGGCCCAGAAGAAGGTCGAGGAACAGAACTTCCTGATCAGAAAGCGCGTGCTCGAGTACGACGACGTGATGAACGAGCAGCGGCGCATCATCTACGCCTACCGCGACGAGGTGCTCGAAGGCAAGGAGATGGGCGAGGAGGCGCGCCAGCAGGTGGCTGCCACGATCGAGCGCACGATCGACCAGTACACCCCAGGCGACTACATAGAGGACTGGGACCTCGATGGCCTGTTCACCGCGCTCGGCCAGTTCTTCCCCGTGGACCTGGACGAGGAGGAGCTGAACCCCGAGACCGTGGACAGCGGCTATTTGACCGACCGGATCGTGCAGGCCGCGACCGAGCAATACGAGGCACGCCAGCAAGAGCTCGGCGACGAGCTGATGGGTGCTTTGGAGCGCTTCCTGATCCTGCAGATCATCGACGAACGCTGGCGTGAGCACCTGTATGACATGGACTACCTGCGCGAGGGCATCCACCTGCGCGGCTTCGCCCAGATCGACCCGCTCGTGGCATACAAGAACGAGGCCTTCGAGCTGTTCGGCGACCTCATGAACAGCGTGTGGGTGGACTTCACCCGCATGATCTTCAACGTGCAGGTCTCCGTGGACGGACAGAACGGCGCGGGCGGCCCCGGGGTGGGTGGGGGCTCTAATTCCGCGTTCGCCGCGTCCGGCAATTCCACGCGCGCCGGGCGCGTGTCCTACTCAGGCGGCTCCAGCGCGATGGGCGCCGGCGCACTGGCCGCCGCGGCTGCGGCCGCGGGTCCGGCAGCCCCCGAAGGGGAAGGCGAAGCGGGCGAAGCGCTCCCGGTCGTCGAGCAGCGCGTCACCGACTCAGAGCACGAACTGGGCCGCAACGATCCCTGCTGGTGCGGGTCGGGTAAGAAGTTCAAGCGCTGCCACGGCGCGTAGCCGCTTCGCGCGTGGCGATGAACTCCTCGGTGGCCTGGGGGCCCTTGAAGGGGGTGAGGAGGGTGCGCACCAGGTCGGGCAGGATCGTGGGGACGCTCTCGGTCGAGTGCTGGGTGATCTCGATGTAGAGCTGTTCGAAGAAGCGTTGCGTGACCGGCTGGTCGAGGCTGCCGGCGGCCGCCGGGTCGAGCAGGTCATAGCCGGGCTGCAGGAAGATCGAGAAGGCGTCCATCAAGGAGCGGATCAGCTCCTGCGCCGAGGGTCCGACCGTGAGCAGCTCGACGATGCCGGTGCGCGCAAACGCGGGCTCGTGCGTGATCCATTCGGCGTAAGCCTCCAGACCGTCCCAGACCGCGTCGGGCCAGCTCGGCGAGCTCTTGTAGATTTCCTGACAGAACCCCATGACCCGGTCCACGCCGGCTTCCACGCCGGAGAAGACCGCCTCTTCCTTGCTGGCGAAATGTTCGTAGAAGGAGCGGGCGGAGATGTTGGCCTCGGTGCAAATGTCCCGCACGCCCGTGTCGTGGTAGCCCTTCGCGGCAACGACCCTGACGGCAGCTAGCTGAATCTGCTCGTAGGTGTTGTGGACTACGAAGCGCCGGGGGGCCTCGCTGTTTCTTGCGGCACGATGCATGACAACTATGACGAGAGCGTACACGACGCGCGGTGTCTTGCAAACCGGTTCTTGGCGGAGTACTCGATTTTCCAGGCAGACAGTGGATTCTCACGAACGACGGGCTGGCGCCTACACTGCGTCGAAAGATCCACCGTCGGTGTTTTTTACGCCGAAGGAAATGGTGTCCCTGCGGGTGCTGATAGCGTTTGCAAGCAGATGGCAA
The DNA here is from genome assembly GCA_035567355.1 of Solirubrobacteraceae bacterium. Taxonomy (GTDB): domain Bacteria; phylum Actinomycetota; class Thermoleophilia; order Solirubrobacterales; family Solirubrobacteraceae; genus Palsa-744. The sequence continues at coordinate 19,053 of DATMPT010000256.1, read as the reverse complement.
CCACAGCCCCCAGCGAGCCCACTCCCCAGCGCGTTGCAGCCGTCCGCGAGCAGCTGGAGCTGCTCTCGGACTATCTTTGACCCAGTTGGCTTGAGCGAGCGCGCGCAGGCGCTCGAAGAGCAGATGCAGGCGTCCGGTTTCTGGCAGGACGCCGAGCGGGCCGCGAAGGTGTCGGCCGAGCACGCCAAGGCGGCCAAGCGCTTGCAGACGTTCACGACGCTGCGCTCCGACGTCGAGGACCTCGACGGTCTCATCGAGATGGCGAGTGAGGAACCCAGCCTCGAGGAGGAGGTCCAGGAGCACCTCGCCTCGGTCGAGCAGCGCCTCGCCGAGCTCGAGGAGCAGCGCCTGTTCTCGGGCCGCTATGACGCCGGCGACGCGCTCGTGAGCGTCAACGCCGGCGCGGGCGGCACCGATGCCCAGGACTGGGCGGAGATGGTCTTGCGGATGCTGATGCGCTGGGCCGAGCGCCGCGGCTTTGCCATCGAGCTCTTGGACGCCAGCGCCGGCGAGGAAACGGGGATCAAGTCGGCCACGTTCAAGGTCTCGGGCGAAAACGCCTACGGCCTGTTCGGCGCCGAGCGGGGAGTGCACCGGCTCGTGCGGCTCTCCCCGTTTGACTCCGCCCACCGCCGCCACACGAGCTTTGCGGGCGTGGAGGTGGCGCCGGTGGTGGCAGATACCGGGGAGGTGGAGATCGACGAGGACGACCTCCAGGTCGACACCTACAGGGCCTCGGGCGCGGGCGGCCAGCACGTCAACAAGACCGATTCGGCGGTGCGCATCACCCACCGCCCTTCGGGGATCGTGGTGCAGTGCCAGAACGAGCGCTCGCAGACCTCCAACCGCGCCACCGCGATGGCGATGCTGCGCTCCAAGCTCGTCGAGAAGCGGGAGCGCGAACGCCAGGAGGAGATCGCGCGCGAGAAGGGCGAGGCGCAGGACGTGGGCTTCGGCTCGCAGATCCGCTCGTACGTGCTGCATCCCTACTCGATGGCGAAGGACCACCGCACCGGGCACGAGATGGGGGACGTGCAGCGGGCCTTGGATGGGGACTTGGATGGGTTTGTGCGTGCTTACCTGCTGAAGTCGGCCTCATCGAAGTGAGCGGCGGCGAGCTGGCGGAGCTGGCGCGTCGTGCCCTCTCAGAGGACGTGGGCGGCGGCGATGTAACGACCGGCGCGACGGTGGCCGCCGATGCGCGTGCGCGCGGCCTGATCGCGCAGAAGGCGCCGGGCGCGATCTTCGGGCTGGACGCGGCCGAGACCTGCTTTGCGCTGCTCGATCCCGACGTTCGCTTCGAGCGGCTGGCGTCGGAGGGGAGCTGGCGTGAGGACGGTCCGGTGCTCTCGATCGAAGGCTCGGCCCGGGCGCTGCTCACGGGCGAGCGCACCGCGCTCAACTTCCTGGGACGCCTGTCCGGGATCGCCACGCTCACGGCGCGCTTTGTGCGTGCTGTGGAGGGGACCGGAGCGGTTGTGCTCGACACCCGCAAGACGACGCCGGGGCTGCGGACGCTCGAGAAGGCCGCCGTCGCGGCCGGCGGGGCGCGCAATCATCGCGCCGGGCTCTACGACGCGATCCTGATCAAGGAGAACCATATCGCCGCGGCCGGCGGCATCGCTCAGGCCGTGGCCCACGCCCGCGAAGCGGCGCCCGAGCTGGCGGGCGGCCTGGAGGTCGAGGTGCGCGACGCTCACGAGATCGACGAGGCGCTCGCGGCGGGCGCGCCGCGCCTGCTGCTCGACAATATGAGCGTCGAGCAGCTGCGCGCCGCCGTCGCCTGGGTGGGTGGTCGCGCCAAGCTCGAGGCCAGCGGCAACGTGACGCTCGAGAACGTCCGGGAGCGCGCGCTCACCGGGGTAGACTTCATATCGGTGGGCGCGCTCACGCACTCCGCGCCCGCTCTCGATTTGTCCCTGATCCTGGAGGTGGCGACATGAAGACGTTGCCGATGATCCCCACCCGGGGGCCGCTGCCGGAGTTGACGCCGGCCGAGATCGCCGAGCTGCACGCCGAGATCACGGTGCTCGCCGCCCAGCGCAAAGCGACGATCCTCGCGCACAACTACCAGGTGCCCGAGATCCAGCAGGTCGCCGACTACGTCGGCGACTCGCTCGGGCTCTCGCGCAAGGCGGGGGAGTCCGACGCCGAGACGATCGTCTTCTGCGGCGTGCACTTCATGGCCGAGACCGCCTCGATCCTCTGTCCTGAGAAGACGGTGCTGATTCCCGATCTGGACGCCGGCTGCTCTCTCGCCGCGTCGATCGACGCCGAGCAGCTGCGCGACTGGAAGGCCACCTACCCAGAGGGCGTGGTCGTGATGTACGTCAACACGACCGCCGAGGTCAAGGCGCTGACCGACTACTGCTGCACGTCGGCCAACGCAGTCGACGTGGTGCGCCACATCTACGAGATCCGTGGCCCTGATACGGAGATCCTGTTCGGGCCGGACATGTGGCTCGGGGCCTATGTGGAGAAGCAGCTTGGCCGGCGCATGCACGTGTGGGATGGGGAGTGTCACGTGCACGCCGGCATCCGCCCCTCGGATATCGACGCCACGCGCGCCGCCCATCCAGGCGCGGACTTCCTGATCCACCCCGAGTGCGGCTGCACGACCAGCATCATGGAGTACGTCGCGGCCGGCGACGTCTCATCCGAGGGGGTCCACATGCTCTCCACGGGCGGGATGCTCCGCTACGCCGGCGAGGCCGAGCGGGAGGTCTCCGGCAGCGCGGATGGGGGGAAAGGCGGGCCCAAGCCCGGCCGCGAGGCGGTTGTCGCGACCGAGGTCGGGATGCTCTACCCGCTGCGGATGGCCGCCCCCGACGTCAACTTCATCGCCGCCAACCCCGAGGCTTCGTGCGTCTACATGAAGATGATCACGCTCGAGAAGTTGCGCGACGCGTTGCGCGAGATGAAGTTTGAGGTGCGCGTGCCCGCCGAGATCGCCGAGCGTGCGCGCGTGCCGATAGACCGCATGGTCGCCATCGGCTGACCTGAGACGGCCGTGGACGCTCCGCGGAGCGTTGTCCTACCGATCGACGATCGACGGGATCTTCGATCGGCCAGTACGCGTGCGTAAGCATTCCACGCGAACTGCTCGCGCCCCGAAGGGGCACGTCCTAGCTCCGCTTGGTCCACAGAGGTCTCAGCTGCTCCTCGGTATCCCGCTGCACGCGGGAAAGCCCGCAACGGTAGGGGACGCCGTGATACGCGCGCATACGGCCGTACCCCCGACACACGTCTACTTTTGCCATTGACAACTAGACTCATCTTCGGGTAAGGTTCTCTACAGCAGTCGGCGGGAGAGGGAAGGCCGGCGCGGGTCCATATGCAGTCCAGAGGAGGGGGAACACCCAGATGAGAAGCTTGCTTTCGGTTGCCGCCGTCTCGGCGCTCGCGCTGGTCCTTGCTGTCTGGAGCTCGTCCGCGATGGCCGGTACCGCGACCACGCGCCCGTTCGTGTCGTCGCTCAACGGCAGCGAAACGCCGCAGGGGAGCTTGGGGGAATTCATCACCGACGTCGCGATAGACGAATCGAGCGGCCATGTCTACGTCGCGAACGAAAACTTCGGATCGAACAGGGTCGTCGACGTCTTCGGCTCCTCCGGCAAATACCTCTTCCAGCTCGACGGCTCCAACACACCGCAGGGCTCGCTTGGTAATGCATATGGGGTCGCTGTTGACAACTCCGCCGGTCCGGCCCACGGCGATGTCTACGTATCCGGCGGTCCCGAAGTGATTTATGTCTTTGACCCGGCCGGCAAATATCTCTACCAATTCGATGGCTCCGACAACCCAGACAGAGGCTTCAGTGGTATCTTTCCCGGCGACCTGAAGGTAGATGCGAACGGCGATCTCTTCATCGCGACTGGAGCAGAAAGCCATACATCGCGCATCTACGAGTACAAGACAACGGCGAGCTCGGCGAGCTATTTCTCCAGTATCACGATCGACAGCAACGCTTTCGGGTTTACGCGCGACGAAGCAGGCAACTTCTACGTAGGCCTTGGTGCTGGCAATGTGGACAAGCTCGATCCGGCGGGTAACTTGCTCTCGCTCCTGTACTCCAACCATTTCGAACCCGCGCTTGCGATCGACCCTTCAAGTGGCGACCTGCTCGTCGACGACAGGAACGATGTGCTCGAGTACGGTGCGTCGGGTGCTTTGGTAAGACGTTTTGCAGGCACGATAGAAGGAGAAGGAGCCCTCGCGAACGCGATCGCGGTGGACACTGTTACTGGTGACACATACGTTGCCAACGCAGGCCAGCGCCGGGTCAACGTCTACGGGCCTTTGACCAGTGTCACGGTTCCCGACCTAACGATCGAACAGCCGAGTGCCAGCTACTTCTCCAGCCCGCTCATCGGCACGATCAATCCCCAGGGTGTCACAGCTTCCTATCGCTTCGAGTACAAGCTCCACAGCGCCACGAGCTGGTCTGTCACAACGACGCAAAGCGCGGGCAACGGCACATCTGCCGTTCCGATCAACGTCGAGCTTCCGGGGTTGATCCAGAGCACGACCTACGACGTGCGCCTGCTCGGGATCGCCACCGAAACGGGTGCGATCGTCATGTCGGCCATCAAGACTTTCACCACGCCCATGGTCCCGCCCCCGACGATCGCGCCCGTCTCGTCGATCACCGACCACAGCGCCACCTTCTCAGGGAGCGTCAACCCCCAGGGCGTCTCGGCAGGCTGGCACTTCGAATACTCCAGCGACGACGTCAACTGGGTCAAGGCGCCGGCGGCGGACGAAAGCGCCGGCTCCGGGACGAGCGACGTGCCGGTCACGGTCAGCTCCACGACGCTTGATCCGAACACCACCTATCACGTGCGCCTGGTCACCACGTATCTCGGCGGCAGCGGCGGCAGCTCCACGTCTCAAGAGGTCAGCTTCACGACCAACGCCATCCCGCCGGCGGTGACCGCTCGCAGCGCCTTCCCGGTCACCGACACCGCCGCCACCCTGCGCGGCTTGATCGACCCGGAGCACGCCGCCACCACGTACTGGTTCGAATACGGCCCGGCCGACTGCGCCTCCAACCCGTGCGCGTCGGTACCCGCCACCCGGGACGCGAGCGCCGGCGCCACCCTTGGCCCGAAGGCTTTCGCCACCCAGATCGAAGGCCTCAAGCCCGAAACCACCTACCACTTCCGCCTTCTGGCCAAGGACCAAGCCGGCACCACATCGGGCGCGGATGGCACGCTCACCACCGTCAGCGCCGCCCAAGCAGCCTGGCCCGCGCGGGGCATCGAGCTGGTCAACAGCCCCGAAAAGGCAAACCAGCCAGTCTTCTTCCCCTATGCCGAAGTCCCTGGTGGCTTCGACGACAGCCATGCGATTTGGGACACAGCGAGCTCCATACCGACAGGGGTCTCGGGGCTGGGCAGTCGGCTCCTGGCCACCCGCACGTCCACGGGTTGGCAATCGGAAAACGTGATGCCGAACAGCACGTACGAAGACCTGATCGAAGCGCTCGCGGCCCCCGACCGCCTGGCGCGTGCCAAGAGCAGGATGAACATCCAAGTGCTGGGCTTCCTGCCCTCCTCCGGAACCCGCCTCTTCGAATTGTCTGAGAACCAGCTGGGGGATGAATACGGCGTCGACGGCTACTACATAGCCTATGCGAGGGTCGATAGTCAGGGTCGCTTCCAGGTCGTTTTCACGATGCTAGCCGGGGAAGGAAGAGCCTACGTCATCCGCGGTCAGGCTGCCACCGAAGACCTCAACCGTCTATTCATCGACACGTCTCATCCATACGATCCTGTGGCGCACACGGCCGAGATCTACGAGATCAGCGACGGAACGCCGAGGCTCGTCAGCCAGATGCCCGACGGGACGGTTCCCTTGTGTGAAGTGACGTTCGCCGAAGACAAAGGATTCACCGCGATCGACGACGGGGCGCTCTCCAACGCCCCCGGCCAGGACCAGCTCGTGTTCTTTGCCAGTCGAGGCAACAACTGCTCGGGCCCGACCAACATCTACGTTCGCGACGTCGAAGCGAAAACCACGCAGCTGATCTCCGGCCCGCCACTCGCCGGCGACCCCGAACCAGCCAACGGGGGCGCCCACCTGCTCAAGATCAGCCATGACGGCCGATCCGCGCTCTTCACCACCGAGGCCAGCCTCGTTGCCGGAGACGACGCCGACGGCAACAACGAAGACTCCGACGTCTACCGCTGGACACAGGGCCAGGGTGTGCGGTGCCTCACGTGCGTCGTTCCGCAAGCCGGAGTCAAGAACGCGATCGCCTCCGATGACCTGTCCCACGTCTACTTCACGTCCCCCAACCAGCTCGTCGCTGGTAAGGGCGCTCAAAGCCCATCAGGCTATGAAAATCTCTACGTCTACCACGACGGGCAGATCGACTATGTCTCTCGTTATTCGAACACTTCCAACAATGACATCCGACCTGGCGGAGCTGGCGAGAACGTCGAGCTCACCCCGGACGGCCACGCGATCTTCTTCGAGTCGATCGCCCCGAATATGACACCGGACGATCCAGGTGCGTGCGGCACGTCGCCCTGCCTGCAGGTCTATCGCTATGACGCCAACGACCGGGGTCTCGAGTGCGTCACGTGTCGCCCCGCCGGAGCCCCTCCGGGTGCGTCATTCAAGATAGCCCAGGCCGGCAGTAGCCCCCGCTTCGGCGGGGCGAGCGACGACGGCCGCACGTTCATCTTCGACAGCTCCTATCCGCTGCTGCCGGAAGACGTCAACGGCACCAACGACCTCTACGAGTGGCACGACGGTCGCCTGCGCCTGGTCACCGACGGGCTCACACAGTGGCCAGAAGGCCCGGGTGAACCCGAGCTGGTCGGCGTCACCCCCGACGGCGCCGACGCCTTCTTCACGCTTGGCGCCCACCTGACCGGCTACGAGGTCGACCAGACCGCGGAGCTCTACGACGCTCGCATCGGGGGCGGCTTCCCGCCCCCGCTCAACCCGCCGGCGCCGTGCAGCGAAGACGCCTGCCAGGGACCGCTGGCGCAGCCCCCTGCGCTCGAGGCTCCGGGCAGCGCCTCCTTCGACGGCCCCGCCAACCACGTGCCCGTCGTCTCCGCGCATCCGAAGCACAAGTCGGTGAAGCCCCACCACGCCAAGCACAAGCCCGCGAAGCCCCACCGTCACAGGCGGCGTACGACGCGCGCTCGCCACAGCCGAACCGCCAACCACCACCGTGGAGGCGCCAAATGATCTCCCGTAACCGCATCAAGGGCCTCGCGCTCGTTGTGGCGCTCGCCGTAATCGGTGCTCTGGCGCCCGTCGACGGCGCCGTCCTGGCCTCAGCCTCTGCCCCCGCTCCCGTGTGGAACGTCAAGGCGCGCTGGGGCGACACCAACCCACAGCCGGGCAGCACCGTGCTCTTCATCGTCGACCTCAACAATATCGGCGAGGCCGAAAGCAACACCTTCCCCACCCCACCCACGGTCGTCGACCAGCTTCCCGCTGGCTTCACATTCATCGCGCCCAAGCCGGACGACGAGGCCGCAGGCAACGCCAACGGGTCCGGCTGGAAATGCACAGGCGCGACGACCGTAACCTGCACCTGGTTGGGAGTAACAGCGTTCCGCGACGAGCCCAGAGGCAGCAGCAACCACGACTGGTGGACGAATCCTCTGTTCTTCGCCGCCAAGGTGTCCGGCTCGGCATCGGGCGCCGTGACGAACGTGGCCACCGCGAGTGGCGGCGGCGCGCTCGCTCCGAGCACCGACACCGAGCAGATCACGATCGGCTCCGGCCCCACCACGCTTGGCTTCGTGCCGGGAAGCTTTGAAGGAGACGTCTTCGACGCCGCATGGCCCGCGGGTAACCCCGTGCGGCAGGCGGGCGCACATCCCTTCGAGCAGCGCGTCAACTTCGGCCTCAAGCTCAACTACGGCGAGGTCCCACTCAGCCCCAACCTGACCGGGGTGCAGAGGCTCCAGAGCTCTCCCACCCGCTATCTGCGCTCCGCAGGTGACGCCAAGACGATCGAAGTGGTCCTGCCACGCGGAATGATCGGAAACGCCCAGGCGACGCCGAAGTGCCCGTTGCCAGAGTTCCTGGCGGGCACCGCAGGCCTGCTCTTGAACAACGTCACCGGCTGCCCGGCCGACACGCAGGTGGGCACTCTCACACTCGACGTTCTCAACTCGCCGGCCAACCAAGGGGGCTACGGCAACTTCGCCGCCAGCGCCGGTGCGCGCATCCCCGTCTACAACCTTGTCCCTCCCAAGGGCGTCCCCTCCGACTTCGGCTTCGACGTCAGCGGCCTCTACGACGGCCACATCTTCTCGGCGCTCGACCCGGCCCACGACTACGCGATCAAGGCGTCCGTGCCGGCCATCAGCTCGGTTCTGAACTTCCAAAGCTCGCAGTTCAGCTTGTGGGGCGTGCCAGCCGATCCGGCCCACGACAACCTGCGGGCGGTGCCCAACAGCGCAAACGCGTTCGGCACCCCCGCCAACGCGAGCTTCATCAAGCCATTGTTGACCATGCCGATGGACTGCGGCACGGACAACAATCCCTTCCAGCTGCGTGGCGAATTCTGGGAGCAGTCCGGTCAGTGGACGCCTACGGAAAGCTCGCCCCAAAGCCCGCTTGACGTCAGTGGTTGCGAAGACGAGCGGATCCGCTTCAACCCGCAGATAGCGCTTCAGCCGACCACGCGCGACGCCGGCGCGCCCACCGGGCTCGACGTCCACCTTGAAGTTCCCCAGCGCAACGAAGAAGTCCAGAATGCGTCAGAACTGTACCCACAGAGCGGCAGCATCAAGGCGATCCCAGTGCCGCCGATCAAGAAGGCGGTCATCACCCTGCCCGAAGGGATGACGATCTCGACCTCGGCGGCGCAGGGGCTCGGAACCTGCAGCGCGGAAGAGATAGGTCTCGGCACCGACTCGCCCATCAGGTGTCCGGCCAACTCGCGCTACGGCCAGCTGGTCATCCACACGCCGCTGCTGCCGTCCGACGAACCGATGATGGGCGACATCTACATCGCCAAACGCAACGAAAACCCGTTCCACAACTTCCTGTCGATGTACTTCGTCATCCACGACGAAAACCGCGGCCTGTTGATCAAGGTGCCGGGGCGGATCGATCTCGATCCGAGCACGGGTCGGATCACGAGCACGTTCGACGATCTGCCGCAGTTCCCGATCTCCGACATGGAACTCACGTTCAAGAGCGGAGTGCGCTCGGCGCTGGTCAATCCCACCACCTGTGGAGAAAAGACGATCACAGCCACCTTCTACTCGTGGTCGAGCCCGGAAGTCCCCGTGACTCGTACCTCCAGCTACGACGTCACGCGCAAGCCCGACGGCTCGCCGTGCGTGAGCTCCCTGTCGAACAGGCCGTTCGCTCCGCAACTCACCGCCGGGACCGTCAGCCCGTCCGCGGGCGGGTACAGCCAGTTCCTGTTCCGTCTCACCCGCGGCGACGACGACCAGGAGCTCAGCACTCTGAACATAGGGCTGCCCCCGGGGCTGAGCGCGAACATCTCCCAGATCACCAAGTGCCCCGAGCTGGCCATCGCGCAGGCGACAAACGCGCTGCGCACCGGGACCGAAGAGGTGAACAGCCCCTCCTGTCCCGCGTCCTCGCAGCTGGGCACGGTGGACATCGGCTCGGGCGTGGGCGTGCCGCTCTACTACTTCTCGGGAAAGATGTATCTGGCCGGACCGTACAACGGAGCGCCGCTGTCGACCGTCGTGATCGTGCCCGCGATCGCCGGCCCGTACGACCTCGGCGTGACCGCCGTTCGCTCGGCGCTGTTCATCGATCCGCACACCAGTCAGGTGCGCGTCTCGACCGATCCCTTCCCGCAGATCTACCAGGGGATCCCCGTACGCATCCGTGACATCCGCGTGAAGATCGACCGGCCGAACACGACGTTCAACCCGACCAGCTGCAACCCGATGCAGATCACCGGCAACTTGACGAGCTCATTCGGGGCGAGCGCGAGCGTCTACTCGCGCTTCCAGGCCGCCAACTGCGGCGGGCTGACGTTCCATCCGGGCTTCCGTGTGACGACACCCGGCCACACCTCGAGGGCCACCGGCGCCGGTCTGACAGTCAAGCTGACCTATCCCAACGCGCCCCAGGGCACCCAGGCGAACATCGCCAAGGTCAAGGTCGACCTACCCAAGCAGCTTCCGTCACGGCTCACCACGCTGCAGAAGGCGTGCCCCGACACGGTGTTCGACTCCAATCCGGCCGGCTGCCCGGCTGCGTCGCTGGTGGGACATGCCACGGCGGTCACGCCGATCCTGCCCGTGTCGCTGAGCGGCCCCGCGTACTTCGTCTCGCACGGAGGGGCGGCGTTCCCCGATCTGATCGTCGTGCTGCAGGGCTACGGGGTGACGATCGACCTCACCGGCTCGACGTTCATCAGCAAAGCCGGGATCACGAGCTCGACGTTCAAGACCGTCCCGGACGTGCCCGTCGGCTCGTTCGAACTGACGCTGCCGCAGGGTCCTGGCTCGGCGCTCGCCGCGAACGGGAACCTCTGCAAGAGCAAGCTCGCGATGCCGACGGCGTTCACCGCGCAGAACGGCGCAGTGATCCACCAGAGCACGAAGATCACGGTCACGGGCTGTCCGCGGGCGAAGAAGGCCAGCAGGAAACATAGGGCGAGCAACGCTGCTCGCCGCCACCACGGCCACGGGAGGGGCAAGTGATGAGAGCTAAGAGGAACATTGCGGCTGTTCTCGCTTCAGTCGTCGGGCTCTCGGGCGCGCTGCTCGCGCCGGCGGCGCACGCGGCCAGCTATACGGTCACCAACGTCTTCGAAAGCGGCGGCGCGGCGCCGGTCGGGATCGCTATCGACCAGGCCAACGGCGATGTCTACGTAGCCAACCTGGCGGGCGCGGGCAAGCAACTCTTCTCCCTCACAGGCGTGATCGCCAGGTTCGACGCGCAGGGCGTTCCCGGCACGCCGGCCACGATGGGTCCGCAGGGCGGAGGATTGGTCATCGGCGCGGCGGTCGACCCGACCGACGGCCACGTCGACGCCCTCTATGCCAACGCGTCCTTCGCGCCCTATGTAACCCGCTTCGACCCCGCTACGGGCAACGTGGACGCTGGCTTCCCGTTCGCCGCCGGCGAAGCCGCCTCCGTGCAGATCGCCACCGACGCGGCGGGCGACGTCTACGCGCCCAGTCCAGGCGCCAACGTCGTCGAGGAGCATTCGAGCGCCGGCGCCTTGCTGAACACGCTCAGCTGCTCGGCCTGTCCGGGCGGTGCCTTCTCGGGCCCGACGGGCGTCGCGGTCGACGCCTCCCACAACACGCTCTACGTCGCCGACCGTGGCAACAATCGCGTGGTCAAGATCGCGACCAGCGATCCGACCGGTGAACACGCCACCGTCTTCTACGCAGGCGCGGCGTCCGCCGTCGCGTTCGACCCGACCGACGAACACGTCTTCGTCGGTGGCGACGACGGCGCCGGCTTCCACGTCACCGAGCACGAAGCCTCCGGTGCCCGGGTCGCCGACTTCGGCCGGGGCGAATTCGCCAACGCCCTCGGCGGGGACCAGATCGCCGTGAATGCCACGACCGGCGACGTCTACGTGACCGACACCAACCAGGGAACGACCAACATCGTCCTCGTGTACTCGTTTGTCCCGACGCCGACGGCAACGACGGGGTCTGCCTCCGGTCTGAGCCAGACCAAGGCCACACTGAACGCCATGGTCGATCCCGAGGGGGGCGAAACGCTCGTGTGTCACTTCGAATACGGCCCGACGATCTCCTACGGGAAAGCGGCCGTCTGCAGCCCCGAACCGGGCAGGGCGAGCGTGGACACGGCGGTCTTGGCTAAGGCCTTTGGCCTGTCGGCCAACACGACCTACCACTTCCGTGTGGTGGAGAGCACGTTTGGAGGTGGCACCGTGTATGGAGCCGACCAGATGTTCACCACGCTTCCCGAACCGCCGCCTGTCACGACGGGCGGCACCGGCCAGACGCCCACGACGGCGAGCCCACCCGCGCCGCAGCCTACGCCCGCACCGCAGCCTACGTGCAAGACCAACGCCTCGCTCTGCCCGACGACCAAGCCTAAGACCAAGCCGAAGACCCCCAAGTGCAAGAAGGGCTTCGTCAAGCTGAAGGCTCACGGCAAGACCCGCTGCGTGAAGGTCAAAGCGAAGCACAAGACCAAGAAGCACCACTGACGATCGGCTCAGCCAATGCCCGCCGCCCCGAAGCCAACGCGCGGCCTTCGCACTCGCTCATCTCATCTTCACTCCGGGCGGCGCCCGTTGCTCGGGTTGCTCTCGATCGCGTCGATCGTGGCCTGCTTGGCGGCGGGGTGTGGGAGCGGCGGCACGGGGTCGACAGCGACGAGCGCGACGAGTTCCGCCCAGAGCACGAGCAGCCCCGTTCAGAGCACGGCCGGGGCGGCCCAGAGCACGAGCCCCGCGGTGAGCAGCGGAGGCTCTGAAAGCGGAGACGAATCCTCTACCCAGGGCGCCGACCCCAGGGTCGAAGCGTTCGGCAGGGAAGCCGCGTCCGGCGACCGTGCGGCGATCGTCGCGGCGATGAAGGGCTACCTCCAGGCGCTCGCGGTCCAGGATTACCGGCGGGCCTGCTCGTCGCTTGCGACGAGCGTCCAGCGCTCGCTCGAGCGGATCGTCGCGAAGCAAGTGAGGGCGAGGGGCTGCGCGGCGATCCTGCCCATGATCCTGTCGGGCGCAGCGGCGACCACGAGCCGTGAGGCGGCCGCGGGCGCGGTCAGCCGCGTGCGCGTGAGTGGTAATCGTGCGCTCGTGCTCTACCACGCCCCCGGCGCCCAGCTGTACGTGATGACGATGACGCGCGAGGGCAGCGCCTGGAAGGCGGCGACGATCGCGGGTTCTATCCTCATCCCATCGGCCGGCGCGACCGGCGCCGGGTAGGAGGGATGTCCGCGAGGAACGACAAGCCGGCGGCTCCGGCTCGCCCCCGTCCGGGGCGCGAGTCGCTCCCGCGCGACGAGGTCGACGACATCCAGCGGGCGCGGATCCTCTCGGCGATGGTCGAGGTCGCGGCCGTGCAGGGCTATCTCGGCGCCGCAGTCGCGCCCGTCGTCGCGCGTGCCGGGGTCTCGCGCCGCACGTTCTACGAGCTGTTCGACGGGCGCGAGGACTGCTTCCTGGCGGCCTTCGATTGGGGGGTCGAGCAGGCCCGCCGGGTGATGGTGGAGGCGTACAGCACGGGGCGTTCGTGGCGCGAGCGGGCTCGTCACGCGCTGGCTGCCCTGCTCGTCTTCCTCGACTCCGAGCCCGAGCTCGCACGCGCCTGCGTGATCGAGGCGCTGGGAGCGGGGTCGCTCCTGCTCGCGCGCCGCGCCGAGGTCCTGAACGAGCTGATCGTGGGGCTCGGCGCGGATGCGCCGCGCGCGCGCGGAGCCGGCGAGGCGCCGCTGCTCACGGCCGAGGGGATCATCGGAGGCGCGTTCTCGGTGATCCACGGGCGTCTGATCGAACAGCGCATCGCCGACGTACGGAGAAGCGGCGGGGGAGGGGACGGTGCAGGCGCCAAGCCGCGAACGGACACCGATGGTGACGCGCCCGGACCCCTGATCGAGCTGCACGGCCAGCTGATGGCGCTCATCGCCTTGCCCTACCTCGGACCGGGCGTCGCCGGGGAGGAGCTCACGCGTCCGGCGCCCGAAGTCCCCATGCCCGAGAAAGCAGGGGTCGCCGGGGAGGGCGGGCGGCTGCTCGAGCGCCTGGACATGCGGCTCACCTACCGCACGGTGCGCTGCCTGATGTTCATCGGCCAGAACCCCGGCTCGAGCAACCGCGAGATCGCGCAGGGCGCCGAGGTTCCAGACGAGGGGCAGACCTCGAAGCTGCTCGGGCGGCTCACGCGGCTGGGCCTGATCGCCAACACCCGGCCGCACGGCCCCGGCTACCCCAACTACTGGACGCTCACCCCGCACGGGGAGCAGGTCCTCGGGACCGTTCGGGGGCGCTAGAAGTCCCCCTGCTCGTGGGGCCCCACGCACGCGACGGCCAAGTGGTCGGCGACGTTCAATGCCACCTCCCGCACCTCGTCGAACGTGACCGCGTCCAGCGCCTCGATGGCGGCATCCGGGTCGATGTCCTCGCCGTACACGATCTTCTGGCTCGCGCCGTAGCGGGCAACCGCGTTCGTGTTCTCAAACGCCAGCACGAGGCGGCCGGCGGCGTACGCGCGGGCGCGGTGCACCTCCTCCTCGGTCGGGCCATCCCTGCGCAACTCGTCGACGATCTCGCGCATGCGCGTGTAAGCCTCCACGCACTTGCTCGAATCGAGCCCCGAGCCGAGCTGCAAGATCGGCACGTCCGCATACGCGTGCGCGATCGCGTACACCGAGTAGCACAACCCCCGCTTCTCCCGAATCTCCTCGAACAGTCGCGATCCCATCGAGCCGCCCAGCAGCGTCGAGTAGATTGCCAGGGCTGCGCGTTCCCTGGTGTCGCTCACATTCACTCCGGGCATGTAGACCATGCGCAGGTGCGACTGGTTGGTGTCGCGTTGCTCGACCAACGTCTCTGGGGCGAACTTTGGCGCCGGTGCATACGGCTCAGGGGTAGGCAGCGCTGGGAAGCGGGCGAACAGCTCGCTCAGCTGATCCCGCGAGGGAACGAACGCCGTATTCCCAACCAAAAATGCGCCCCCATTCGCCCCCGCCCAGCGCCGCTCCCTAAAGCTCACGATCGCCTCGCGCGTAAAGCCCTTCAGGTTCTCCTCCGGACCGAGCACCGTGCGCCCCAGCGGGTGCTCGCCAAAGGCCGCCCTGTCGATCAGGTACTCGGCCACGGTCGAGGGCTGGTCATAGGCCCGGTTGATCTCCTGGATCACAACCCCCCGCTCGCGGTCGAGCTCCTGCGCGTCGATCCGTGGCCGGCCGGCGAAGTCGCTCAGCAGGTCGATCGCCTCGGGTGCGGACTCGGCACGCACCGTGATGTGAAAGGCGACCAGGTCATGGCTCGTGTAGGCGTTGAGGACACCCCCGAGCCGCTCCGCGGTCTCGTTGACATCCTTGTAGGTGGCGAACTTCTCGCCCCCCTTGAACACAAGGTGCTCGAGGAAGTGGGCCATCCCGTTCTCCTCCGCCCGCTCGGTGCGAGCCCCGGCATCGAAGGCCACCAGCACCGTCAGCGCGCGCGTACCCGGCAGGCCCACGGTATACACCGGCAGCCCGTTCGCAGCCACTGCCATCGTCGCGATATCGGCCATCGGGCGCTCACGATAGGCGATCGGTCCGCGGTGCTCCTCCCACGCGTGCACCGGTCGCTCCGAGTGTGAGCGCCTTCTCGTGCAAAGGCCCTTGCATGCAGGGAAAAATGCGGCCCCACGCGCCGCGCGCCGCTACTGTGCCCGGCCATGGCAGATCCCGACAAAGACGCACGCCCTGTGCGTACGATCCCGCGCAGGGCGCTCGCGCGGTATATCAACCCGACCCGTCCTCGGGTTCTCCCGCCCACTGTGCGGCCGATCGCCGCGCCCGCCCAACCCGCCAACACGCCCGGTGCCAACACCGTCGTCGACTTCCGCCGCGTCACCAAGACCTACGACTCAGGCGACACCGGTCTCGAGCTGGCCACGTTCGCGATCGACCGCCAAGAGTTCGTCTTCCTGGTCGGCTCTACCGGCTCTGGAAAGTCCACGATCATGCGCCTCTTGATCAAGGAGATCGATCCCACCGAGGGGATCATCCGCGTAGCCGGCCGCCACCTGGCCGAGATCGACCGGGGGCGCGTCCCCTACTACCGTCGCAACATCGGCGTCGTCTTCCAGGACTTCAAGCTCCTGCCCACGCGCACCGTCTACGACAACATCGCCTACGCCCTCCAGGTCACAGGCGCCTCGCGCAAGCAGATCCGCGCCTCCCTGCCCGACATCCTGCGCCTGACCGGGCTCTCGACCAAGCTGCACAACTATCCCCACCAGCTCTCCGGTGGGGAGCAGCAGCGCGTAGCCGTAGCGCGCGCCTTCGCCTCCCACCCGCCTTTGCTTTTGGCGGATGAGCCCACCGGCAACCTGGACCCGCACACGTCGATCGGGATCATGCAACTGCTCTACCGCATCAACCGCGCCGGCACGACCGTGATCGTGGCCACCCACGACAACGAGATGGTGGACAAGATGCGCCGCCGCGTGATCGAGCTCAAGCGCGGGCGCATCGTCCGCGACGAGGCCACCGGCCTCTATGCCCAAGATGAGACAACCGGCGACCTCGCCGAGCGCCTGAAGCGGGAAACCGCGCGCGAGGCTATCCGTCCGCCGGGCGGAGCACGCCGGTGAAACTAGGTTTCTTCCTCAAGGAGGCAGTCCGCTCGATGCGCCGCAATCCGGCGCCTTCGTTCGCGGCGCTTTCGTGTGTCTTGGTGACAACGCTCGTGCTCGGCGTGTTCATCCCGGTGGTCCAAGCCACGAACGGAGCGGCCAACTCGATTCGCGGCCGTGTCGTGGTGGACGTCGACCTCAACACGACGGCGAGCGCCGCTGAAACCGAGCGCGTGCGTAGCGAGGTTGAAAAGGCCCGCTACGTAGGTCACGTGGAACTGGTCTCCAAGCAGGCCGGCTACGAACAGGAGCGCAAGATCGATCCCCAAGCCTTCCAGCTGATCGGCTACAACCCCCTGCCCGACATCCTGCGAGTAACGCCGTCCAACCCCTCCGACGCCGATGCCCTGCGCGCCGAGCTGGACCAGTCGAGCCCTCTCGGCACGCGCCTGGTCACCGACCCCGCGATCGCCGGCGTCCAGAACCGCCAAGCCCAGACCGACAAGATCCTCTCGGCCACGCGCATCGTCAAGATCACGATGGCCCTGCTGGCGGCGCTGTTGATCTTCTCCTCGATGCTGCTCATCTCCAACACGATTCGCCTGTCCCTGTTCTCGCGCCGGCGAGAGGTCGAGGTGATGAAGCTCGTCGGCGCCACCGACTGGTTCATCCGCTGGCCGTTCGTCTTGGAGGGCCTATTCCTCGGTGCGCTGGGGGGAGTCTGTGCGATCGCCCTGCTGGCGGTTGCCAAGCTGACCCTGATCGACCCGCTCGCCTCCACCGTCAAGCTGATCTCCCAGCCGTCGATGATCGACTTCCGCCTGCTGATCGTGATCCTGATGGGCTGTGCGATCGCGGTATCCGCCGCCGGCTCGGGTATATCGCTGCGCCGTTTCCTGCGCGTCTGAGACGGGCATGGACGCGGCGCGAGACGTTGTCCTCGCGCGCTCGTGTGCTGGCCGGTTCGGGGATTCGAGCGCGCAGCGCGAGTGTCTCCCGGTTCGGGACACTGCGCTTGCTGCGTCCTAGTCTCGCTTGGTCGGTGACCGTCTCAGAGGCTTCGAGGAATGCGTAGGGTGGGGGATATGAAGTCCTTCAAGCGAGAGCCTTTGCTTGCGGCCATAGCGGTGCTCCTGCCCGTGTTCCTGCTCGTGCTCGGCATCTGGCTCGGCGGTCACCCCTCCAAGCTGCCCGCCTTCATGCGCAACGCCTTCGTCGCCAACCACGAAACGCAGGTTGTCAATGAAGCGATTGAACGGGTCGCCCACGACTACTACCGGCCCGTCTCCAAGGCCGCGCTCTCCAACTCCTCGATAGCGGGGATGGTCTCCAGTCTGAAAGACCCCTACTCGACCTACCTCTCGCCGAAGGAATTCAAGGGCTTTGACCAGCCGGCCTCCTTTGCGGGCATCGGCGTCTCGATCGATCCCAAGCCCTCCGGGCTGGAAGTCGTGCGCGTGTTCGACGCGAGCCCCGCCCAGCGCGCCGGCCTGAAGGTCGGCGACACGATCGTGGGCGTCAACGGGCGCTCCCTGCACAAGCTGCCCGCCAACACCTCCGTCGCGCTGATCAAGGGTCCTCCCGGCACCGATGTCACGCTCGCCGTCAAGTCGCACGGGGCGGCTCCTCCACGCACGATCAAAGTCACCCGCGCCACGATCTCCGAGCCGGTGGTCGCCTCGGCGATGCGCAGCGTCCACGGCGTCAAGCTAGGCTGGGTCTACCTGGCCACGTTCAGCGAAGGCTCTCACGGGGAGCTCTACGACGCCATCCAGGGCCTGCTCAAAGAAGGGGCACGCGGGCTCGTCTTCGACCTCCGCGCCGACGGCGGCGGCCTGGTCAGCGAAGCAAGGCTTGTCGCCTCGATCTTCGTCCCCTCCGGCGTGATCGTCACCACGCGCGGGCGCGCCCAACCCACGATCGTCCTAACCGCGGCAGGCGGAGCGATTCCCACGTCCATTCCCGTCGTCGTGCTGGTCGACCACAACACCGCCTCGGCCTCTGAGATCGTCACGGCCGCACTCCAGGATCACCACCGCGCGAGCGTAGTCGGCACGCACACCTACGGCAAGGGTGTCTTCCAAGAGCTGGAGCCACTCTCCGGTGGAGGCGCGATCAAGATCACCGTCGGTGAGTACTACACGCCCAACGGGCGCAACCTGGGTGGGAGAGGAGTCCACGAGGGGGCTGGCATTACCCCAGAAATCCTGGTCTCTCACGGCGTCGATAGCGAACACGGGCTTCAGGTAGCGCTCCACACCCTGCGTCTCAAGGTCAAATGAGCCAACCACGCGGCGGCCGTCCGCGCAAGGGGCCGGTCAAGAAGACGAAGGCCCCAAGTACGCGCACGCCGAAGCCCGCAAGCCCACGTGCGCCGAAGCCTGCAAGCCCGCGCACGCCGAAGCCCGGCGGCGCTCGGGGCAACGCTTCCGCACCGCGCGGTGGCAAGCCTCGTATCGCCAGGTCCTCAAACGCGCGTGTCGTCTGGCCCCCTCAGGAGCGCACCGAGACCGCACGCGAGGCGATCGAGCAGATGATGCAGGGGGCCGGCTTGGCGCGCCGCTTCGAGCCCGCGATCGAACGCGAGGCGCGGACAGCCGGCGAGCGTGCGTGGCGCAAGGCCGAGGCGGAGCTGGGGGAGGGCCGCCGGCGCGACCTGCGCGAGTTGCCCACGTTCACGGTAGACCCGGCCACGGCGCGCGACTTCGACGACGCGATCTCCGCCGAGCGAATTGAATCGGATCCCACGCGCCCGGCGGTGCGCGTATGGGTGCACATCGCCGACGTAGCCGCCCACGTGCCCGCC
>DATMPT010000255.1:0-13488 GCA_035567355.1 Solirubrobacteraceae bacterium | reverse complement strand
CCGCGAGGCGGGCGAGTTCTTCCTACGGACGCGCTCGGCGATCTTCCCGGGTATGAAGATCGCCGAGCTGTTCGATGTAAGGGAAGGGCCCTTGTGGGAGGAGATGAAGCGCAACATCCTGCACGTCAACGGCGCGGATCACACGCGTCTTCGCAGTCTCGTCAACCCGGCCCTCACGCCGCGTGCGGTCGAGCGCTGGCGCCCGGCGATGAGGGGCTTTTTGGAGGAGTTGTACGTAGCCGTGGCGGACGCGGGCCGTTGTGACTTTGTGGGCGCGTTCGCCAAGCCCTATCCCTCGCAAACGATCGCCACGGTCATGGGCGCTCCCTTGGCGGACGCACCCCGGTTGCACCACTGGTCCAATTGGATCCAGCGCCAGTTCGACGCCGCCTCGATGATGAATGAGAGGGCGGGGATCGAGCAGGCGGTAGAGGAGTTCTACGAGTACGCCCACGCCTTGCTCGCCGCGCGGCGCGAGGATCCGGGCGACGATCTGATCTCGACGCTGCTGGCGGCCACCCACCACGACCCAAACGCCGATTCCTCCAGCGAGGCGGGGCGCCAGCCCGACCGGCTGAGCGAGGAGGAGTGCGTGAACCTCGTCTTGAACGTCTTGATCGGCGGCGTGGACACCACCCAGAGCCAGCTGGCCCACGCGATCAGGCTGCTGGCCGAATACCCCGCCCAGTGGGCGGCGCTCGTGGCCGACCCCTCGCTTGCGAGCAGGGCGGTGGAGGAGGCATTGCGCTACGAGCCGATCACCCCATTCACGGCGCGGATCACGATCGAGGATGTGACCTACCGTGATGTGACATTCCCCAAGGACACGATCGTGATGGTGTGCGCGTTCACCGGCAACCGGGACCTGCCATTCGCGGGAGATGCAACGGGTGGCGCCACCCAGGGAGAGGGCGAGGCGGACGCCGGAGCGAGCAGAGCCCGATCGGGCGCCCGCCCGGGCGAGAGCACAGGCGGCCCGCAATCTTTTGACATCACCGCCGAGCGTCCCAAGGCCCGCGCGCTCACCTTCGGGGCCGGTGTCCACTATTGCCTTGGCGCCAACCTCGCACGGTTGGAGCTGGAGGAGGGCCTCGCGTTTCTGGCCCGCAAGATGCCGCGCCTAGAGCTAGACGGCGACCCCGTGTTCGAGAGCATCCTCGGGATCTACGGGCTGGCTGAGCTGCCTATTCGCTTTGGGGGGTAGGGCGAAGCACGCACGGCTTTGGTGTATGTACCGGTCGCGGGCGCGGGCTCCACGCGGTAACCAAGACAAGCCCGGCTTTAGAGGCTATATGCGCCTGGCCGCGGCCTTCACCTGGGGGCCGAGCGTTTCGATCATCGCTTGGACCGTGTAGAGGCGGGCGGGCACGGTGACGCTCACCGCCAGTGGCCGGGAGCGGCTTGGGTGGGGGATCGGGGCTGCGATCGAGCGCACGCCCAGCCCTTGCTCTTCGTCGCAGATCGTTAGGCCCTCGCTGGGGAAGTGGGCAAGTTGCTCGGCCAGCGCCCGCTTGGTCTTGATCGAGTTTGGGCCTTCTCGCTCGAGCGTCAGGGAGGCGATGGCCGCACGTTGCTCGGGCTTTGTGAGGCTTGCGAGCAGGGCCTTGCCGATGGCTGTGCAGTGGATCGGCACACGCGCGCCCACGTCGAGTTGCAGGTCGGCCTCAAACTGCCCTGGGCCGTGGGCGAAGAGGCGTTGCAGGTAGATCGCGTGGGTCCCGTCGAGCGCGGCCAAGCTGGCGGTGTGACCTGTCGCCTCGCGCAGGCTTTCGAGGACTGTGCGCGCGGCGGGGGCCTCCAGGCGGATCGTCCCGATCACCGTGATCCCAGGGCCGCCCGCCAGGCGGGCGAGGCGGTAACGGCGTTGTGCGTCCTGCTCGAGGTAGCCGAGCGCGACCAGCGTCTTGGCGTAACGATGGGTCGTCGAGCTGCCCATCCCTAGCTCGTCCGCCAGCTCGCTGATCTGCCAAGTCGGGCGTTGCCCTGAGAAGCAGGACAAGATCCGCACGCCGGATTCCAGTGAGCGCGAGTGCTGCGGCCCGTGCCCGATCTTGCTGGGCCAAATCGGCTTCTCAGGCATGTGCGCCTCGCATTCGGTGCTCGCGCAGAGCATCTCCTCCCAGGACATGGTCGCGGACCTCGCGCCGGAGGGTCGTGCCTTGCCGAGCGCCCTCTCGCCAGTACGGGCATACGCCCCGGTTTGGATAACCAGAATTCATCGCTTGTATCTTGTTGTACCCAATGGACGTCTACTAGAGGCCGGGAAACTAGTATCCGGGTTACCTGTTGTGGGCCTGCTCCCAATCGTCGTGGGGTAGCTTTGGCCGTTATACGTTGGGGAGTCGCGAGCCAAGGCGCGGCGTGCACGAAAAAAAAGCAATGCCGGAGTCGCCCAGCCGCCCATGGCGTCGAGGACGGCCTTGGTTGCCAGGCCCACCTCCGGCGCTAACGCCTGGGGTGTGGAATGAAAGAAGGCCGCCATCGCGGCCAAGATCATCGTGTGGTTGGGGGCATCGCGAAGGGGGAGGACGGCCCGGCGTGCTTCGAAAGCCATCAGCCGCAACCGCTCGGATGCGATCTGCGGGGAGCTGTAGTTATCGATCAAGCTCCTCTGGCCCTCCACGTTGTCTTGACGCTGGTCGATCATCCCATCGAGCAGCGTGCTGAGGGCACCAATCCAAGGGAAGTAGGCGTGCTCCAGCGCAGTGGCGCGCGTATGGCACATGGCAGGATCTCCCGCCGCGGCAATCAGCGCGAGGACAGCAAGTTGCGATCCGGCGGCGGCACCCAGCTCCCACCAGTGGAGGTCGGCTCCTCGCACAGCCTTGGAATGCGCGGCCTGGGAGCGTGCCCACCGCTCGAAGACGTCGTGCGAGCCGCTCGCGTCGCCATGGTTGAGGCTCTGGTAGGCCATGATTCGAGAGAGCGCGCGATGCACCGGTTCGGCGACCGCGGCAAACGAAGGCAGCGAGCCCACGGCTCCCTGGCAGGCGCGAACGAGTCCTTCGAGGTATCCGGCGTCCTCACACCGCGGATAATGCTTGTAGTAGTCGAGCTGCTGCAAGCCGGGTGAGAGCGCCACGAGCAGAGCTTGGTTGAGGCTGTGACCGCTGGCGATCGGGTCGCGGTTAGGCAACTCGACGATGCTGTCCATGTAGTCGAAGGCGATCTCAAAGGCCGTGATCGCTCGCACCACGTGCCCGCGGATCGATTGTGGAGCGAACACGGCGAAGGCAACAGCCCCCTCGAGGTCAGCGCGCTTTGTCGTGAGCGCGTCAAACGCCGCGCCGCGCAGCACATCGTCTGGGATCTGCTCTGCACGCCGGCGCCAAGCCGTCAATTCGGACTGCACGTGCGGAAAAACGCCCAGCCAATAAAGATGAGCAGCACGAACGAATGCAGTGGCTCGGATTATCCGTCTGCAGCCTAGCGCCGCCAGCTTGGATCGTCCCCTCACAAACCACCATCGCAACTATCACTCCTGGAAACTAACGGCGGGTGGCACCTGTGCCGCGGAGAACCCAGGGACGGCCACCACCCCTATAGCTATTCCAAGGATCAGCGTCAATGTAAGAAACACTTGCGGTCCACCGATCGAAAATGGTGCAGGGAAATCGGTCGTCGATCTCAACCAACGGTCGGCAAGGGCATGCCCGTAAAGACCTAGGACCGCTCCCTCGGCGCAACCAATGACAAGAAGGATCGAGCTCTCGAGCAGGATCGACCACCATAGTTGCAAGGAATCGTATCCCCACGTCTTCATCGCCGAGAGGCGGGCGCGTCTTTGCCAGATCGCGGCGCTGAGCGACGCAGCCACCGCAAGCGCGCCGGTCACGAGGAGTAGCGTCGAAATGGCACCGAGGCTGCTCAATCCCTGGCGTGCACTGAGGTCTGTCTGGGCTTCACGCTCGCGGAAGGTTTGGACGGTGAGCGCTGAGCTTGGACCCAATGCGGATTGAACGGCGTGCTTTCCCTGCGTCAGTGTCACGCCTGGCTTGAGGGTCACTTCAAACGCGCTGGGGTCGGCGGTATGCCAGCCGCGTATGTAGTCAGCGCTGGTGAGGCCGATGGCACCGACAGGCCAACCCAGGTTCGTGGTGACGGCTGCCACCCTGAGGCCGAGGGTGCCGGAAGGGGCCGGCAACGTGAATCGGTCGCCTACGCGCAGATCCCGTTCGGCGGCAAATCCCTGCGAGACCGTCGCCCAGCCGCCCTCGCGTATCAGCCTACTAGCCAGTACGAAACGGCCTTCTATCAATTGGCTTGACTGAATCATCGCCGGAGTGCTGGGATTGTGGACTCGAATCATCAGGCGGCGATTACCTACATCCAAGAGCGCGCCCTGATCGGCGCGAACGGATGCCACGCCTGGCGCGCTTGCGATCGCCGCCTGCGTGCCGCCTGTGTGGAAACTGTCGGTGTTGAAGACATTGTCCCCTGGAGTTACCCAGATGTCGGCCGTGTCCTCGTACTGGGCGACGGCGCCTTCGATCCCATGTATCAAATCGGTCCGGGCCCCACCGATCGCGAGGCTCCCATACACGGCGAGCGCCGCGATCGCCGCGAGCGCCACAGAGCGGGTGGCAGTGGCCTCCAGCTCCACGACGGCTATCGGCAGAGCTCCTTTGGAGCGCTCGCTCAAAGGTCGCACGACTGCGAGGACGGTGATATAGACGAGGGGCAGTAGGCAAACTGCCGCGATCGCAAGCAGCGCTCCTCCGAGGATCGTCAAACGGGGAACCGCAAGTGACACAAAGCTGACGATCGCAACCAGCGCGACGCCGATCACGGCGAGCGTATTGGTCGTGTGTCGGGGGATGCTCTGTCCCGCCTCCCCGGACTGTTGCATGACCATATCCACAGGGCGTTTGGGCCGCAGGTCGAGCAAAGGACGCAATGACGCCAAGAGCGCGGCGAGCACGCCGCATCCAACGGCGATGAGAATCGTGGAGGCGGTAACGATCTGCGAGTCGCCAATCGCAAAAGCCGCGGAGAGATAGCTCGGGACACCGCCAAAGAGCGTGTGCGAGAGCCAGGCGCCAAGGGCAATCCCGGCAATCGACCCGAGGATGCCTAGCAATAGTGCCTGCACCATCAGCAGGAAGACGATCTGCGCTGGATCGTAGCCGTAGGTTCGCAGCTCGGCGACCAAGCGACGGCGTTCGGGCATTGTAAGGAGCATTGCGTTGAGAGCGAGTAGGAACCCCACCATGCCGGCGATGGCGGCGAACAGCGTCGTTGACTGCTGGTTGGGCTTGGCCGCAACGTTCAGCAGGCGAAGCTCGTTGTCGGCCGAGGTCACGTTGACTCGTCCGGCGACGAGTCCTCGAAGCTCGGCGGCTACCTTCGCTTGCGATCCGGGACGCGTCTCGATCAGCACATTTGTGACGCGCCCGGCCTTGCCCGTCAGGCGCTGGGCATTGCTCATGAGTGTGATTGCGATCGGGCTGTTGGCGACCGCCCCGACCGTTTGGCTGCCGAGCACAGCGCTGATTGCCACGGCTTGACGCCTCCCGTCGGCATGGAGGATCGCGGTTTCGTTTGGTCGCACGCCGATCGTGTTCGCCACGCTCGAGGGCAATCCAAGTCCCTGCGCGACCAAGCTCGTGGCGCTGGAGCCAAGGTCGCGCGTAGCTTGTGCGTCGAGCGAGAGTTGACGCGCCGTCGCGCCGATCAGCTGGATCGGCTCGCTGCCGCGGGGGCCCGCGATGACCACGTCCTCGCGCAACAGCGGGGAGGCCGCTCTCACGCCCGGCAGCGCGTCGACGCGCTGGGTCACGTTTTCGTCGATACCCGCCTGTGAGCGGGCCACGAGCTGGAGCTGGGCGGAGCCGATCAACTGGTGGACGAGTCCGCTTGCAGAGCCACCGATGCTCGTGTTGGCGACGAGCACGCCAAACACGAGCGCCACGCCGACCGCGATGCCCGCGACGGCCAGCAGCTCCTGGGCCGCGCGCGTGCGCAGGCGCCATGCATAGAGGGTGAATGGCAGGCCGATGCTCAGGCCGAGGATGGTCGGGGCCTTGCGCCTCATGCCGGCCGCGTTTCAGGCCGGCGCCGGATCCTGCCGGCACCCTGTGCCTCATGCCGGTCGCCTTTCAGGCCGGCGCCGGATCCGCTCGGCACTCCGCGCCTCATGCCAATGCGCTTTCCAGGTCCGCGTCGAGCCCGTCGGCGAGGTGCCCGTCGCGCAAGGTGAGCACACGATCGACAAAGGCTTGTGCCTGTAGGTCGTGTGTCACGACCAATCCCGGGATGCCCCGTTCGTGGCATAGCTCGCGCAGCAGCTCGAGGATCTCGCGCGTGCGCCGGCTATCCAAGTTTCCGGTCGGCTCGTCGGCGAGCAGCAAGCGTGGAGCGCCGGCGAGCGCCCGGGCGATCGCCACGCGCTGGCGCTCGCCCATCGAGAGCACTCCCGCGCGGTGCTCCATGCGCCTGCCCAAGCCAACCCGCTCCAGCCACGGCCTGACAGCCTGCCGGGCTTCGCGCAGGCTGGGACCGCCCGCCATCAGCTTCAGCGCCGCGTTGTCCAGCGCCGTGGCCCCCGCGAGCAGGTGGAAGGACTGAAACACAAAGCCGACCTCCTCGCGGCGGTAGTGCGCGCCCTCACGGGCCGACAGGCGCGAGATGTCGCGCCCGTCGAAGTACACCGTGCCCGCGTCGGGCGCCAGCAAAGCGGCCGCGATCAGAAGCAGCGTGGTCTTGCCCGATCCGCTCGGGCCGTACAGCGCCGCCAGTTCTCCCGCGGCCACGCCAAGCGAGACGCCGTCCACCGCCTTGACGACCTCATCGCCGGTGGCATAGTGCTTGACGACCTCGCGCAGCTCGAGCGCGCTCATGGGAGCGCGTCGCCGGCGCGTGGCGCACGGGATGCAGGCGAGCTGGGAAACGGCACGATCACGCCGTCCTGGTCCATCGAGCGCACCTCGCCACCCGATACAGCCATGGTGCGCAAGGTCCCCGACAGCGCCGCCAAGTTCTCCGAGGCGATCACCACGGCAAGATCGCGCTCCTCGCCAAGCGAGCGCAACAACGCGAACAGCTCGTTGCTCTCGAGCGGGCTCGGCAACACCGCCGGCTCGTCCACAAGCAGCAATCGCGGCTCGCGCACGAGCGCCATTGCCAGGGCCGCACGCAAGCGCTCGCCGAGCGTGAGGCGGTCTGTGCGTACATCCGCGCAATCGGTGGCGCTCACACGCGCAAGTGCCTTGCGTGCCAAGATCCTGGCCTCCCGCATCGGTGTCCCATCGCTGGCGCAAGCGGTTGCGACCAGCTCGATCGTGGGGCGCACTATCTGCGTGCGCCACTCCGAGCTGACGAGCCCGATCCCGCCCGCCCGCAGCTGGCGCGCCCGCCCGCGCGCAGACATGGAGCGCAAGGCGCGACCGTCAAAGCGGACCTCGCCGCTGTCGGGCTGCTCGATCCCTGACATTACGCGCAGCAAGGTGGACTTGCCCGAGCGCATCGGGCCCCACACGCCGACGAAGTCGCCGCCGTCGATCTCCAGCGAAACGCCATCCAGCACGACGATCTCGCACCGCCCGTCGACGTAGCGCTTGGTCACCTGCCTCACTATGAGCAACGGCGCCATGCTCGCCCTCAAGTCTAAGACCCAAGCAACGCACGGATCGTTTGGCGCGAGAGGTCGACCCACAGCAGCTCTCCGTTGATCTGCTGAATGGACGCTTCGCGTATCAAGAACATCATCGCGGCGCGCAGCGAATGGCGCGCCGGCAAGTCGGCCTGCACCTCGGCGCGCTTGGCAAACAGGGCCCGCTCGTGGCCATTCAAGGCGACCAGCAGCCGCGGCAGGTCCTCTTGGCGAGCGACGACCATCCGCGCCTGCAGCTGTAACTGGGCGTGCTCGAGCGGCAGCGGGCTGCCCATCCAAGCCACGAGTGCGGCCTCTGCCAAAGGGGTGGCGCTGTAGACGATGCGGGCCGAGCTGGTCTCCCCAGGAGGGGACTGCGAGACGACAAGCCCTTCCTTGCGCAAGCCGCGCAACATCCGGTACAGGCTGGGGCGCAAGATCGACCAGCTGGGACCCAACTGGCGCTCCAAGCGGTTGGCAAGCTCATAGCCGTAGCTGGGTCCTTGTACGAGCAGTCCGAGGGCCGCACCCTTCAGTGGGGACTGATTCGTAGGAATTGCCTGATCGCTTGCTGAAGCCGCCATGTTCCGTCTCTCTGTAGCCAGTCGAACTTTACAGGATCCTGGATCTTGGTGTGGGCCGGACGTTTCCGATTAGTGGGATAGAGACGGGGAGCACCCGAACATCTGTTGATTTTGGACCATCGGAAAACTACTGGGCGCTAGCATGCCGGCCCGGTAGAGACGAAGTGGCAGTCAATTGACAGGGGGGTGAGCACGGGCTCACCAACGACATGGATGTCGAGGGCGGCAACTACGAGCCGCTCCGACCCGACTGAAAGGAAGCCGCAGCATGTCTTGGATGAGAGGTTTCACCGGTCGTTCGGCCTCTGCGTGGCGCGCTGCGGCCCGTGTCGTGGCGGCCTCTGCTCTGGCGGCCTCTGCTCTGGCGGGGCTCATCTTGTTGTGCTTGGGGGTTTTGGGTCCGGCGCGGGCGCTCGCCGGGGCGTACCACGTGTACAGCTGCCGGACGCCCGACGGCGGGGTGGCACCCGCGGATGGGTGGAGTGGGAGTGCTGCGGGCGTGTCCGTTCACGCCGAAGACAAGTGCGCGAAAGGAGGTGCGCTTGTGGCCGAGCTCGGCGAAGGGGTGAGTCATCCGGTTGGAACTGACACGGCCACCTGGGCTTTTAGCGCTCCTTCCGGTGAGACACTCAGCAAGGCAAGTCTTTGGCGTGCGGGGGATGCCGAAGGAGGCGCGGTAGTGAATGCTACCTATGAGTTTTGGATAGCAGGCCCGACCCAGCCCGAAGCGTTTGATTCATGCGTCTATGTATCCAGCTGTATGAAAGTAGTCGGTGAACCAGAACAACCGCTTTCAGCGTCGAATCTGCTTCTCGTGCCAGACGCGAACCTCGGTGAACACCTATACGCAAATGCGTCCTGTGGCGGACTCCAGACATACAAATGCCCGAGCGGCAAAGGCGACTCCAATGGCTACGCCGCCGTCGTCTACCTCTACGCTGCCGATCTCGTCCTCTCACAGTCCTCCCAGCCCACCGTCACCAACGTAGAAGGGGAACTAACCACGGCTTCCACCGTGTCCGGCACCGCCGACCTAGCCTTCCACGCCACCGACTCCGGCTCCGGTGTCTATCAGGCCGTCTTCACCATCGATGGCACCGAAGTGGGGCGCACCGTGCTCGACAGCAACGGCGGTCACTGCCACGACGTCGGCCAAACCAAAGACGGCTTGCCCGCGTTTCTCTACCTCCAGCCTTGCGCTCCGTCGATCAGCGCCGACCTCCCGCTCGACACGACCGCCCTCCCCGACGGCACCCACCATCTCGTCGTCTCCATCGCCAACGCCGCCGGCAACTCCACGGTGGCCTTGGACCGCAAGATCGCGGTCCTCAACCACCCCCAGGTTCCAAGCACCCCGGAAACACCCGCCCCCTCCCAGCCCATTTCCTCTGGAGCTGGGCCTTCAAACGCCGCTACGCACGAACGATCCCTCCTATCCCCCGCCCCACAATCCCCGGCGGAAGGGGCCAGCGCAGCTCCGCCAGGCGCCATTTTGCGGGTCCACTGGGCCGCCACCGCCCGCGCCTCCCTGCTGGGGGCCTACGGTCGCCCCCAACCGGTCTCCGGGCGTCTGCTCTCGAGCGCCAGCGTGCCTGTCGCCGGGGCCACCGTTCGTATCCTCTCCACGCCCGCCTTCCAAGGCGCCCACAGCTCCGCCCTAGCGTCCCTCCACACGGCCGCCAACGGCACGTTTCACCTGCGCCTGCCCGGCTCCACACCCTCCACCCGCCTCACCTTCGCCTACTCCGCCCGTCCCGGCCAGCCCGTGCCCAGCGCCATCGCCACGCTCGCGCTAACGGTGCCCGCGCACCTCTCCCTGCACGTCGCCCCCCGCGTCTCCCACGCGGGCGGAACGATCGCGTTCAGCGGCACCCTGTTCGGTGCGCCCTTGCCCTCCGGGGGCAAGCAACTGGTGCTGGAGGCCCGCACGCTCCATGGCCCGTGGCGCCAGTTCCAGGTGCTCTCGACGCTCCTCCACGGGCGCTTCCACGCGGCCTACCGCTTCCGCCTGGCCGGGCCGATCGACTACCAGTTCCGGGCCGTCTCCGCGCGCGAGGCCGACTTTCCCTACGGCACCGGCGCCTCGCCGGTGGTTTTGGTGCACGAGCGTTGAGGCTCTAGTGTCCCCGGCGTGAGCGCCGACACGCCAGCCGAGGCGGCCCATTCAAAGGTCTCGGGCGTCGATCCCGCGTTCTGGCGGGGGCGGCGCGTGCTGGTCACCGGCCACACCGGCTTCAAGGGGGCGTGGCTGTCGCTGTGGCTGCAGTCGCTCGGCGCCCGCGTCTTCGGGGCTTCGCTGGAGGTCGCGCCTTCCACTCCCTCTTTGTACGAGCTGGCCCAGGTCGCCGAGGGGATGGCCGGCAGCCTCGCGCTCGACATCCGCGATGCCCGTGCCTTGGAGCGCGCGGTTGTGCAGGTCAAGCCGGAGGTCCTCGTCCACATGGCCGCCCAGCCCTTCGTGCGGCGCTCGTTCTCCGCCCCGCGCGAGACCTACGAGACGAACGTCCTGGGCACCCTCAACGTGCTGGAGGCCCTGCGCCTGGCCGCCTCCACCCATGCCTGCCCCCAAGCGGTAGTGGTGGTCACCTCCGACAAGTGCTACGAGAACCACGAGTCCTCCCACCCCTACCGCGAGGACGATCCCCTGGGCGGCCACGACCCCTACTCCTCATCCAAGGCCGCCGCCGAGATCCTCACCTCCGCCTACCGGCGCTCCTTCTTCTCCGGCCCCGGCGCTCCCCGGATAGCCACCGCGCGAGCCGGCAACGTGATCGGCGGGGGAGACTTCGGCGAGGACCGCCTCATCCCCGACATGGTGCGCGCGGCCGTCTCCGGTGTCGAGCTGCGCCTGCGCCGTCCCACGGCGGTGCGCCCCTGGCAGCACGTGCTCTCGCCCCTCTCTGGCTACTTGGTCCTGGCCCAAGCCTTGTTCGAATCGGGTGACCACGCGCGCGCGTGGAACCTTGGCCCCGATCCCGCGGATGCCAGGACGGTGGAGTGGGTTGTGCGGCGGGTGTCCGAGCTTTGGCCCGGCGGGGTGCCTTGGGGTGTCGAGGACGGGCCCCATCCGCATGAGGCACATTTGCTCACGCTCGACTCCTCCCGCGCGCGGGAGCGCCTGGGGTGGGCGCCTCCGTTTGATTTGGAGGACGGTCTCGCTGCCACCGTCAGCTGGTACTCGCGGTGGAGCGAGGACCAAGACGTGCGAGCTCTGACGCTGGAGCAGATAACCGCGCTCGGCGGTTGACTCGCCAGCCGCACGATGCCGTGAGGCGGTATGACATAGTGCCGCCCGACCGCTCTTCCACGGAGGACCATTGTGAGCACCCCCAAGCCCGCACCACGCACCAGCTTGATCACGCGCACCACGTGCCGCATCTGCGGCTGCGCCGACCTCGCACCCGTGCTCTCGCTCGGCGACCAGTGCATCGCGGGGGCGTTCGCGGACCCCGGCGGCGACCAGCCGGTCAAGCGCGCGATCCCGCTCGAGCTCGTGCGCTGCGACATGACGCGCGCCCAGGAGGCGTGCGGCTTGATCCAGACCAAGCACACCGTGCCCGGCTCGATCCTCTACAGCTCATACTGGTATCGCAGCGGCGTCAACCGCACGATGACCGACAACCTGCACGGCATCGCCCGCGGGGTCGAAGCGATCCTGCCCCTGGAGTCTGGCGACCTCGTCGTGGACATCGGCTGCAACGACGGCACCCTCCTGGACGGCTACCAGGTGGAGGGCTTGCGCCACCTCGGCTTTGACCCCTCCGACGTGGCGCGCTACGCGATCGCCAAGGGCTACGACGTCGTCAACGACTTCTTCTCCGCCCAGGCCTTGCAACGGCGCCGTCCCGACCAGAAGGCCAAGGCGATCACGAGCATCGCGATGTTCTACGACCTCGAGTACCCCCGCACGTTCGTAGCCGACGTCGCCCAGGCGCTCGCGGAGGGCGGCATCTGGGTGATCGAGCTGCACTACCTGCCGATGATGCTGGAGGCCAACGCCTTCGACGCGATCGTCCACGAGCACCTCGAGTACTACTCGCTCGCCGTGATCGAGCGGCTCGTCGGCGAGGAGGGCCTCGAAGTCGTCTCGGCCGAGCTCAACGACATGAACGGCGGCTCGATCCGCCTGTTCATCGGCCACGCCGGCCGGCACACCCGCACGCCCGAGCAGCAAGAGGCGCTGACCGCGCTGCGCGTCAAGGAGTTCGAGCTGGCGCTCGACTCGCCCGAGCCCTACGAGGCGTTTCGCCTCGGCGCCGAGCGGGTCCGCGACGACCTGCTCGCGATGTGCCGCGAGCTCCACGGCCAAGGCAAGAAGATCCACGTCTACGGCGCCTCCACGAAGGGCAACACGATCCTCCAGTACGCCGGCATCGACAGCGGCCTGATCGAGGCCGCGGCCGACCGCAACCCCGACAAGTGGGGCTCGGAGACGATCGCCACGCACATCCCGATCCTCTCCGAGGAGGACTCGCGCGCGATGAAGCCCGACTACTACCTTGCGCTGCCCTGGCACTTCCTCGAGGAGTTCCTCGAGCGCGAGCAGGAGTTCCTCGCGGGCGGGGGGAAGTTCATTGTACCGCTGCCGGAGGTTCGCGTCGTGGGAGCTTGACTCCCTGCTGGTCGATAGCGACCGCTGGGGCGTCAGACGGCAGCGAGCGCCGGCGCGAGGTCTTCGGCTGTCGTCTCGACCGTCTCAGGAATCGTGACCACGAGGCGTCCGTCACGCGCCAAGATGTGTCGTGGGCCCATTACTGTCAGCCCGACGACTCGACTGGTCCCTGGCGAGTACCGGATGACGTGACCCTCCGGCGTCTCCTCTCCCTCGCCGATCTCCGACTCGTCGACATGCAGATAGAGCACATCGTTCGCAGCATCGTAGTCGGCGTGATCGAAGCTCAGCGGCCCGATCGCGATGTTTACGCGCTCCATGACTTTGGGTCCTTCCGGTTGGCGAACGCGGAGACGATCCGCGCAGGCGTCTGCTCATAGCTTACGACGACAAGCAGCCAGCGACTCGGGCCGACGCCACGCGCGTAGTAGCGCTTGCGTTGCTCGAAGATCGGATCGGCCGCAATGTGCTCGGGGATGGACACGGCTCGCAGCACATCGGCCCTGTGCTCGGCGACCTCCGGATGGTCCCGCACGATCTTCTCACGCCAGACCTCATCCTTTAGAACGACCCGAGTGCCGTTAGGGGTCGGTCGTCTCGGTTGCGGGCGGCTGGTCCTCCATAACCCGACAGCATCGTCATCTCTCCGGACGACCTGCGAGTCTTATGCTTGACCATGCAAGTGCGGCCGACCGCAACCC
>DATMPT010000254.1:0-7506 GCA_035567355.1 Solirubrobacteraceae bacterium | reverse complement strand
GGGGCATTGCACCGTGAGTGCGTACCTGGCTCCAGGCAGGAGGCCCCCCGTGAGTGAGGTGCCGGTCACGCTCGAGGAGCTGCGCGGCGTCGACCTGTTCGACAGCCTCGACGACTCCGAGCTGGCCGAGTGGGTGGCGCTTGCCCATCCCCGCCGGGTCGGTCCTGGAGGGATCATCGCCGAGCAGGGCGAGGAGCCGCCGGGCTTGCAGCTGCTCTTGGAGGGCCGCGCCCAGGCCCTGATCCTCGCCCAAGGCCAAAGCGAGCCGGTCGGCCATCACACGGGGCCGACCTGGATGGGGGCGATCGCCGTGCTCACCGGAGGCACGCTTGGGGTGCGCATGCAGGCCGAGACCGACTGCCGTCTGGCGACCGTCTCCCCCGAGGATTTCAAGCGTCTGGCCTTCGCCCAGCCGGAGATCCACCAGCGCGTGATGCGCCAGGTCGCTCCGGTGATGAGCCGCGTGACAGAACGCGAGCAGAATCGCGAGCGCCTTGCCTCCTTGGGCACGATGGCAGCGGGGCTCGCCCACGAGCTGGGCAACCCGGCCGCGGCGGCGCGCCGTGCGGCCGCCCAGCTCACCGAAGCGCTCGACGCCATCGGCTCGGCTTTGGCCTCGTTCGTGGAGGCGGGAATCGAGCGCGAGGACGCCGAGCAGCTCGTGCGGCTGCAACAGCAGGCGGTCGCTCAAGCCGCCTCGGCCACGGCGCTCGAAGCGCTGGATGCCTCTGACGCCGAGGAGGACCTGCTTGCGCGCATGGAGGCCCTGGAGGTGCAAGAGCCTTGGCGCCTGGCCGAGCCATTGGCGGCGGCGGGCGTCGATCAGGTGTGGCTTGATCGCGTCGCCGCGCTCGCGGGCCCCGCGACAGGCGCCGCCCTGCGCTGGGTGGCCGCGACGCTCACCGCCGGGCGCCTGTCGGCTGAGCTGTGCGAGTCGACCGAGCGCATGTCCGCCCTGGTGGGGGCCGTCAAGTCCTATGCCTACATGGATCGTGGCGAGCTCGTCGAGGTGGACATCCACGAGGGCATCGAGACCACGCTCACGGTGCTCGGCTACAAGCTCAAGCACACCTCGATCGCGCTCGTGCGCGACTACGACCGCACCCTGCCCAAGCTCACCGTCCGCGGATCTGAGCTCAACCAGGTGTGGACGAACCTGCTCGACAACGCGATCGACGCTCTAGGTGAGCAGGGCACGATCACGATCGCCACGCGTCGCGACGGCGATTATGCGCTCGTCGAGATCGCCGACGACGGGCCCGGCATCCCCGAGGAGCTGGCCGGTCGCGTCTTTGACCCCTTCTTCACGACCAAGGACGTAGGACACGGCACGGGCCTCGGCTTGGCCACCGCGAGGCGGATCGTGGTGGACCGCCACGAGGGCTCGCTCGCGCTGCACTCCCAGCCCGGTCGTACCGTCTTCAGTGTGCGTATCCCTTTCACTCAAACCTGACCGGAGGGACCCAAAGATGCCCGACTGCACACACCTCGAACAAGTCCAGATCACGCAGCTCCCCGAGTCCGTCGAGGGCTGCGAGGACTGCCTGCGGACCGGCGGCGCCTGGTTGCACCTGCGCATCTGCCTGGAGTGCGGTCACGTCGGCTGCTGCGACAGCTCGCCCAACCGCCACGCCAGCGCCCACGCTCACGCCAGCGGCCATCCCTTGATCCACTCGCTCGAGCCCGGTGAGACGTGGTCCTGGTGCTTCGCCGACGAGGTTGCCTTGCGCATCCCCGAGGTCCAGGGCGAAACGCGGATACCGCCCTCGCCGCTGGGCGGGTGAGCGTGCGCGTGTGCGCGCATCCTCTCGCCGGATGGACAGCGTCCCGGCGTCTCCCGCGCGCGGACGTGCGCGAGGTGCCGCTTTTGCAGGACCTCAGCTCACAAGGCGATACTTCAGGTGGGTCACCCCGGGCGCCTCGATGACTTGGGTGACCTCGAGCGCGGCGTCAAGCGGGGAGTTCTCGAACAAGCGGGTACCGCTGCCAAGGAAGACCGGCACGACGTTGAGCTGCAACTCGTCGATCAGACCCGCGGCCAGGTACTGCTGGGCCACGTTGGCCCCGCCGCCGAGCGAGACGTCCTTCCCGCCGGCCGCCTGCTTGGCCTGCTCGAGCGCCTGCTCGATGCCGTCGCTTGCGAAGAAGAAAGTGGTGCCTCCCTGCTTCTCCAAGGGCGCGCGGGGGTGGTGGGTGAGCACGAACACGGGCGTGTGGAAGGGCGGGTCCTCTCCCCACCATCCGTCCCACGGATCCTCACCCCAAGGTCCCGGTCCGCCCCCGAACATCTTGCGGCCCATCACGGTCGCGCCGATGTTCTCTAGAGCCTCCTCGACGACGACGGTGCTGGCATTGACCTCGCCGCCCTCCCGTCCGTGCGGAGCGCGCCAGGCGGCGAGCTTGAAGGCCCACTCGTGCAGCTGCATGCCCCCTTCTCCCAAGGGGTCCTGCTCGCTCGGGTTGGGACCGGCGATGAAGCCGTCCAGCGACATCGAAATCTGGAATCTCAGCTTTGCCATCTCGTCTCCTGTGGGTCGCGGGGCTCCTAGACGATTGTGCTGTGTAGACCGGTCGGCGTCGCCGGACTCATCGGCGACTGTCCTCACCATTCAAATATTGGGGAAGACAGCGCCGCATGCGGCGCTGTCCCGGCCGGTACATGTACCGGCCGGCCGGTCGGCGCATGCGCCGACCGGGAACAACGAATCGACAACTAATCGAGCTGGAACTCGCCGTCGCGGTAGATCACGCGCTCCTCACCGCCGCGCATGTGGGCGGTGACGGTGCGGTCGGTGGTCGAGACGATGTCCGTGTGCACGCTTGAGTTGTTGAAGCCGAGGCGCTCCCAATCCTCGGCCTTGACCCCCGCCGGGTCGCCCGTGTAGGCGTCCTGGTAGGAGCGGCCGAGCGCTATGTGGGTGTTGCCGAACGGGCCGCCCACGTTCTCGTCATACAAGGTATGGGCCATGAAGCGCGTGATACGCGAGAAGCGTTTGTCTGTGAGCGAGAACTCGCCCACCTTGTCGGCCCCCTCGGTGGCGATCATCTCCGTGAGCACACCCTCGTTCTCCTCGGCGCTTGCCTGGGTCACCAGACCGTTGGTGAAGGCCAGACGAATGCCCTTCACGAGGTTGCCGTAGCGGTATAGCGGCTGGTTGAACTCGATCCAACCCTCCGTCCCGCGCCAGTCGGGGCTGGTGAAGATCTCAAAGCTGGGGATGTTGCGACCCCGCCCGCCCAGCCACCGTCGCTGCTCGCCGATCTTCACCCACAGGTCCACGTCCTCGCCCTGCACGTGGACCCGTTCGATCTCGAGCGCGTCCAAACGCTCTCTCGTCTCATCCAAGCGCCTGCCGACCTCGCGCCAGCGCGCGATCGGGTTCTCCACGTCCAGGAAGCAAGCGTGCACGATCTGCTCCCAATACTCCTCCTCGCTCAGTTTCGCCTCGGCCGCCATCGCGGGGGTCCCATAGAGGCCGAGCGTCCAGCTGAAGTGGCCTTCGTTCTCCTTCTCGGTGCGCCAGTCCAGCAATCTCCGCATGGCCTCCCCGCGGCGCATGATGCGAGCCGGGTCCACCGACTCCAGTGCATGGGGGTCGCTTTCGGCGAGCACTGAGACTTGATGGTCCATCTCGTCGACCAAGCCCCTCATGTACTTGGCCGGGAAGTAATCGAGCTGGGCCTCGCTCGTGGCTTGGAAGAAGTCCTTGGAGAGGTTCATGCGCGCGTCGTCGTCGGGCTCATACGCGCCGATCACATGCCCGCCCGCGCGCCACACCGCCTTGCGCAGCTCGGCATACAAGGACTTGGCGCTTTCGGGCGCGGCGATCCTCACGACCTCGCCGGCCTTGACTCCCTCGCCGCCGCCAAGGGCGAAGTTGACGAGCACGGATGCATAGCGCTCGAGGATCTCTTGGGGTGGGGTGTATGTCATGGGCGTGACCTTATATCGCCCCGCGTGCGCGTATGGTCCCGCGGTCCTTCATGTTCTCCAAAAAGGGACGTCCCGCGTGCGCGTGTGCGGGCGTGCGCGTGCGGGCGGGCGTGTGCGCGTGCGGGCGTGTGCGTGCGCAGGGTCCAGCGGGCCTTCATGCTCTCCAAAGGGGATGTCCCGCGCGCGCGTATGCGTGCGTAGGGTGTGCGTGCGTAGGGTCCACGCGGGGCCTACGCGGGGCCTACGCGGGGCCTTCATGTTCCAAATGGGTGCTTCGCGCGCGCGTGTATGGAACGGTTCACTTTGCGTCCAATGACTCCATCAGCGCGAGCCACGATGCCTCCGAGCGCTCCCGTTCGGCTATGAGCCGCTCCAGCTCGGCTTGAAGCTCGCCGAGGCGGCGATGGTCGGTGGCGCTGGCCGCCATCTCTTCTTTCAGCATGGTCTCATCGCTGGCGAGCTTCTCGATAGCGCGCTCCAACTGCCTGACCTCAACTTCGCGGCGGCGCGCCTCCTTATGCGCCGCGCGCGCGGCTGCTCCCGGAGATGGCTCCCCGGCGTGCCTCGCGGAGGCCGACTCGTGCGTGACTTGCGCCTTTGTGCCCGCCGATCCTTTCTCCCCATCGGATCGACCTTCGCCGCTTCCACGCTCGCGCAAGTACTGGTCGATGCCCCCCGGTATGTGCCTCACGCCGCCGCATGCCTCGATCGCGTATACGTCGTCGCACACCCGCTCCACGAAGTAGCGGTCGTGGCTCACAACGACGAGCGTGCCCGGCCAGCTGTCGAGCAGGTCCTCCAAGGACGTGAGCGTGTCCACGTCGAGGTCGTTGGTGGGCTCGTCCAAGAGCAGCACGTTCGGGCCGCTCATCAGCAGCCGCATCAACCCCAGCCTGCGCCGCTCGCCGCCGGAGAGATCTCTTACGAGCGTGCGTCCCTTCTCGCCGCGAAAGCCGAAGCGGTCGCACAGCAGAGAGGCGGTGATTTCGCGCCCGTCGCCGAGCACGGCACGGCTGCGCACCTCCTCCAAGGACTCCAGCACGGGCAGGTGCCCTGGGATCTCCACGGTGTCTTGGGAGAGATGGGCGAGCTTGACCGTCTCGCCGCGCTCGACCACGCCTGTCGTCGGGGCGATCTCTCCCGCGAGCAGCCTCACAAGCGAGGTCTTGCCTGACCCGTTGACCCCCACCAGTGCCACGCGATCTCCGGGCCCGAGCTGCCAGGTGAGGTCCTTCAGGATCCGCCTGTCGCCGAGGGTCAGAGACACCTCGAAGGCATCGACGACCTTGTTGCCCAAGCGCGCACTCGCAAAGCGTGCCAGCTCCACGCGGTCGCGCGCCGGCGGCTCGTCGGCGATCAATGCCTCGGCCGCCTCGATCCTGAACTTCGGCTTGGTGGTGCGTGCTGGCGGTCCCCGTCTGAGCCAGGCAAGCTCCTTGCGCAGGAGCTGCTCGCGCCGTCCCGCCTTCGCGGCTGCTTGGCGGTCGCGCTCGGTGCGCGCGAGCACGTATGCGGCGTACCCGCCTTCGTACCTGTGAACCGCTCCGTCTGCCACCTCCCAGGTGGCTGTGCATACAGCGTCCAAGAACCAGCGGTCGTGCGTCACCACGAGCATCGCCCCCCTGCGCGCGGCCAGGTGCCGGGCCAGCCAGTCCACGCCTTCCACGTCCAGGTGGTTGGTGGGCTCGTCCAAGAGCAACAGCTCCGGGGGGTTGAGCAAGAGGCGCGCCAGCGCGATACGCCTGCGCTCGCCCCCCGACAGCTCGGCCACCCGCGTGTCCATGCCGGCGGGGAAGCGCTCGAGTGTCACACCGCCCAGCAGTCCGTCGAGCACGCCGCGAAACGGTCTGTCGCCAGCCCACTCGTGATCGGCGCGCTCGCCCACGAGCATCGTCCTGATCGTCGCGTTCTCATCGAGCTCGTCCTGCTGTCCCAGCCATGCCACACCGACATCGCCCGTAAGGGTTAGGATCCCCGCGTCGGGGCGCTCCACGCCCGCGATCAGCTTCAGCAGCGTCGACTTGCCGCCGCCGTTCTCCCCGACCACGCCGACGCGCTCGCCGGCCGACACGCCGAGCGTGATCTCGCGCAGGACCGAGCGGCTGCCGAAGCACTTCTCGACATCCTTCAGGTTCAGCAGGTTGCGCGGCGTGACCACGACTGCATCGTGGCGGATCGGCCTCGACCGCCGCACGACGACCACGCGGCGGAGCGCCGAGCTCGCCGGATCGAGGGCAAGGAGGACTGCGCAAGGAGACGGGTCGGGCAGCCTAAAAGAGCTTTTCGACACCGCCGATCGCCGCGCTGCCGAGCACCACCTCGAGCGCGACGCCGGCGATGCCGAGGAGCAGCGCCGCGACCACCACGAGTATGTCTTCGAGCAGAACGCCGAGCGACAGCAGCACCACGCCGAGCGCCGGCAGCGTGTCGAGTCCCGTAAAGGGCGGGGCAAGGAACGCCGCCAGGGACCCTCCGATCGCGAACGCCCCGAAGACGATGTTGCTCAAGCGATGATCGAACAGAAAGCGCATGCGGGGCCGGGAGAAGCGCTCGAGCCAGCGGATCATCTTCATCAAAGCGGCGATAAAGCGCTGCTGCTTCTCGCCGGCCAGCTCCAGTCTCCGCCAGCGCTGTGGCAGCCAGATCTGCCTGCGCCCGGCAATCAACTCGAGCGCGAGCAGCATCGCAACGAGCTCGAACACGTGTGTGGCCCCGCCGGTCGGCAGCGGCAGCGCTGGCACGCCGAGCAGGACCACAAAAAGGATCGCGAAGCTCTTCTCCTCGAACAGCTCGATCAGGCTTCCGAGCGTCTTCTCGCCGTCGCTTGCGAGCCAGTGCCCAAGCTCGTCGCTGACCTTATTCGACTGTGGCCGCCCGTCTTCGGCGCTGGAGGGGCCCGCCGCGGGCAGGCGCGATGACTTCGACATCCGATGGACGATAGTTCGCGTCCCGTTTGGACCGGCAAGTGCGCGCGTCTCAACATGCGTCGAGGGGTTCCAGACGGGTGAGATTGCGTCAACCACGACTGCCCAACACCGAATTCGTTGCGCCTCGTACGCAGCGGTCAGTGCGTCTAGGACCAGATGCCCGCCGAGCGAGTGGCCGTGCTCGGAGCGGTCAAGCGCGAGGCCCTGTTGTCACTGGAAGGGGTCGTTCAAAGCTCGACATCGTGTCTCTCCAGCCAGGCGACAAAGCTCTTTACGAGGCGGGGGAGATGACCCAGCAGTAGACACACCTGCCGGTGTACCTCGTCTGCTTGGATGTCTGGCGAGGCGTGCTGGAGATGGTTGCGGGTGCGATACAGGGCTGTAAAAGTTTCAGCCTGTCGCCGCGTGAAGCCGCCGTCGGCTCGAATTGCCTCCACGATTCCCGGCAACCCGTGTATGCCTGCGGCCGGCTTTGTGCTCGTCAGCTTCGCCCCTGCCTTGATGGCCTCCGCAGTGTTGTTGACGAGGGCGAGGTAGCCGCCGGTCACCATGTACACCCGGTTGATGTCGTCCGGATCGGGCGAGTTGAATGCGTCTGTCCAGACCTTTGCATCGAAGCGCTCGCCAAATTGAGACATCGCCTTG
>DATMPT010000253.1:0-5594 GCA_035567355.1 Solirubrobacteraceae bacterium | reverse complement strand
GATCTCAACCGGCAGGCCGTGGCAGTCCCAGCCCCCCTTGCGCTCGACGCGGTTGCCGCGCATCGTCTTGTAGCGCGGGTAGATGTCCTTGAATACCCTCGACAGGACGTGGTGCGAGCCCGGCCTGCCGTTGGCGGTGGGAGGCCCCTCGTAGAAGACCCATTGCCCGGCTCCCTCGCGATTTCTCAAGGACTCGCCGAAGACGTCTCGCTCACGCCAACGCTTGAGTATCTCCTGCTCGAGCGTCGGCAAATCCTGGTGCGCATCCACCTCGCGTGGCGGTATCAAAGGGTGTCTGGGTGGAGCCGTCATCGGGTCGCCCATTGTAGGTGTGTGCCACATTGGCAAGGCGCTCGCGCAACATGGTCACGGCCTCCGCCGGGCCTGGGCCTAGACGCGAGACCGTGCTTGCTCCCGTGTCGGGCAAAGCCTCACGGTAGTCGAAGACCTGTAGTTCGCCGCCGCTCTGCCTCGTGGCATAGACCAGACGCCCGATCGCCTCCAAGGAGGAGTTGCGTCCGGCGAGCACCATTGCCTGGGGTCCCAGCGCGCGCAGAGCGCTGCCGATGCGTGTGCTGTCCAGGTCGACAGGCAGCGTCAGGACGCGCAAGCCGGCTCGCCGGAGGAACAGCTCCAGGGCTTGGGTGTAGAGGCAGTCCATATCCATCGGTCTGCTCGCATCGAAGACGAGTACGCCCTCATCGCGTGTGGAGGGCGGGGCTACGCGTTGGGCGGCCGCCAGCCAGCCCGTGGCATAGCGCCAGGCGAAGCAATACTCGGGGGAGGTGGGCGCAATCGCCTCGATCGCTGGCAACAAGACCGTCTCGACCGTGCGCTCGACGGAGCGGACCGCCATGCTCTCCTCCATCAGGCGATCGGCCTTCTCCTCGCCGAATTCGGCGAAAGCGGCGCACAGCCGCGTTGGGGTCGAGGGCCCCTCGCCCCGCTCGCGCGCCACCGAGATCGCCGAGGCGATGTCCTGGGTTTCCGCATAGGCCTGTCTCAACGCCTGGATCTCGGCGAGGTCGAACTGCCTGTGGCCTCCCGCGGTGCGCCTGGGTGTGGGGTAGGCGAAGCGGGTCTCCCAGCTGCGCAGCGTGTTTGGGCTCACGCCCAGCAGGGCGGCGGCGGCATTGGTGCGAATTACGCTCATCGATAGGATTGTTGAGCTTTGCGGGGTCTTGCCGCAAGCGCCGCAAGGCCAGGTGCATCCTGGGAAATCGCTTGCACGGACAGGAGATCCGGAGGGCCATACGATGGGAGCGTGCCCGTGCGCGAATCCCCGCCGATGAGGCTTCGCCTCTACCACCACCCTGACGGCGCTCGCGTTGCCTATCGCGAGGCCGGTGCCGGCCCACCGCTTGCATTGTTTCACTCCAGCTTGCTCTCACACCGCGAGTGGGAGCCGGTGGTCGAGCGGCTCGCCGAGTGCCACCGGCTTGTGATCCCCGACCTGCCCCTGCACGGCGATTCCGAGGATCGTCCGCGCCACCCCTACACGCTCGACTGGTTTGCCGAGGTGATGAGCGGTTTCGTCGATGACGTGCTTGGGCCGCGGCCATTGCTTGGCGGCCACGACGCGGGGGCCGAGATTCTGTTGCAGGCGATCCTCGCCGGCAGGCTGCGGCCGAGCCGGCTGGTACTCATGCCCAACCGCCTGCATCTGCCTGTGGAGGGCTCGCGCAAGCGCGAAGCGTGGCGCCTTGCCACGCTCTGCGGCTCGTTGCCCGGCGTGGACCGCATATTGAGCCATGCGACCAAGCTCGTATTCACGCCCGAGTTGGGGTTGCGCATGTCAGAGCGTCGCGCCCCCGAGGCCGGCGACTTGATGCGCCATGCCTTCGCCGACGTTCCCGGCAACCCCAATCTCGCTCGCTCATGGGCCAAGTGTGCGCGACGCTGGCCGCGCGGCGCGCAAACGCAGTTGCTCGACCTCTATCCGCGGCTGGACATGCCGGTGCTGCTGTTGTGGGCCGACCACGATCCCATGCACCCTTTGGCGGGTGCGGAAGAGACCTTGCGACTGCTCCCGCGCGGGCAGCTGCGCGTGCTGGCGAGCACGGGCTTTCTGATGAGCTACGACGACCCGGTCGGGGTCGCGCGGG
Source organism: Solirubrobacteraceae bacterium (assembly GCA_035567355.1). Classification (GTDB taxonomy): domain Bacteria; phylum Actinomycetota; class Thermoleophilia; order Solirubrobacterales; family Solirubrobacteraceae; genus Palsa-744. Next base: position 3,489 of record DATMPT010000253.1, on the reverse strand, counting down.
AGCTGGTGGCGTTCTGCGGATAGATAGTCTCCAAAGCGGTGCCCTACGCGCGCGCGTAGGGCGGTCCAAATAGACCACAAGGAGACTCATGACCGGCAAGCAGCTCTGGGGCGGAGAGACCGCCAAGGCAGTGGGCAACTTCCCCATCTCCGGCGAGACGGTGCCGGTGTCGGTTGTGCACTGGCTCGCCCGCGTCAAGGGAGCCGCGGCCGCGGTCAACGGCGAGCTGGGGCTGCTCGGCAAGCGCAGCGCCGCGAGCATCGAGAAGGCGGCAGCCGAGATCGCCACGGGCAAGCACGACGGGCAATTCCCCATAGACGTCTTTCAGACCGGCTCGGGCACCTCAACGAACATGAACGCCAACGAGGTGATCGCCACGCTCGCCGGCGAGAGGGTGCACGCCAACGACCACGTCAACATGGGCCAGTCCTCCAATGACGTATTTCCCTCGGCCGTGCACCTCGCCGCGCTCGATGTCGCCCAGAACGAGCTGTTGCCCGCCCTGAGGCAGCTGGAGCGCTCGTTTGCAAAGAAGGCCAAGAGCTTCTCCGGAGTCGTGAAGTCCGGTCGCACCCACCTGATGGACGCGGTACCGGTTACGCTCGGCCAGGAGTTCGCCGGCTACGCCGCCCAGCTGGCGCTCGGCCAGGAGCGCGTGCAGGCCGCGCTCGTGCACGTCGGCCAGATCCCGCTCGGCGGCACCGCCACCGGCACGGGCCTCAACACGCATCCCAAGTTCGCCGAGAAGGTGCGGGCGCGGCTCAAGCGCGAATCGGGGCTGAAGCAGATAGCCGCTCCGCTCGACCCTTTCGAGGCACAGGCCAACAGGGATGCGCTCGTCGAGCTCTCGGGCGCGCTCAAGGTGATCGCCGTGTCGCTGACGAAGATCGCGGGCGACCTCGCCTTGATGGGCTCGGGCCCGCGGGCCGGTATCGGCGAGATCTTCCTGCCGGAGCTGCAGAAGGGCTCCTCGATCATGCCCGGCAAGGTCAACCCCGTGATCCCGGAGGTCGTGCTGCAGGTCTCCGCGCAGGTGATCGGCAACGACACCGCCATCACCGTCGGTGGCCTGCAGGGTCAGTTCGAGCTCAACGTGCGCATCCCCTTGATCGCGCGCAACCTGCTCCAATCCTTGAACCTGCTCGCCAAAACGTCCCGCGTGTTCGCCGAGAAGTGCGTCGACGGGATCGCGGTCAACAAGGCCGGCTGCGCCGCCTCGGCCGGTGCCACGCTCGCGGTCGCGACCGCCCTCAACGGTGCGATCGGCTACGACAAGGCGGCGGCGATCGTGAAAAAGGCGACCGACTCGGGACGACCCCTGCGCGAGGTCGCGCTCGAGGAAGGCGTCGATCCGAAGCTGTACGACACGACGATCGACCTGAAGAAGATCGCGGCCGGGAATCGGGAGTAGGGTCAGTGCGCCCGGGCCAATGCGCGCCTGGGTCAATCCGTAGTCCCTACACATCTGATGCGCGGAGTGTTAGCATCAAACATCATGACGAGAACCACACTCGATCTGGATGCATCCATTCTTGCGCAACTGCGTCGCCGCGCCCGCGCCGAGCGCAAGAGCATGGGGCAGCTGGCATCGGAGCGACTAGCGGCTTCGCTGGGCTCAGAACGCGAGGTCGAGTCGCCTCGATTCTCCTTGCCCGTTTGGCACATGGGCGAGCCGAAGGTCGACCTCGACGACAAAGAGGAGCTCTGGCGAGCGCTCGAAGGGCCGATGGCAAATGAGCATAGATAGACGGTGAGTGTCACCGTCGATGCGAACGTGTTGCTGTACGCCAGCAACGCCGACGATGAGTTGCACCGGCCGGCGCGCGAGCTGGTCGAGCGTCTGGCCAGCGGGCCCGACCTGCTGTATCTGTTCTGGCCCGCGGTGATGGGGTTTCTCCGCATCGCAACGCACCCGGCGATCCTCCCCAGCCCGATCGCACCCAAGCAGGCGATGGCGACGGTGGCGGCCTTGCTCATACGACCTACGGTGCGAACTGAGGCTGAGAGCCGAGACTTCTGGGAGACCTACACGGCGAGCGCGGGCCAGGATGCTCGCGGGAATCACGTGCCCGACGCACATCTGGCGGCGCTGATGCGCAGCCACGGCGTCAAGGTCATCTACACGCGCGACCGCGACTTTCGCCGCTACGACTGGATCGAGCCCCGCAACCCGTTCAGCTGACAGCGCGCGACGCGCCGGCGAGCATCTCCTCCAGCACCACCCTGGCGCCGGCCTTGGACAGCGGTTCGTTGAGGTTGCCGCACTTCGGCGACTGCACGCACGAGGGGCAGCCACTCTCGCACGGGCACTCCGCGATCAGGCGGCGGGCGTCGCGGCACAGCTCCTCGAAGCGCTGGTAGGCGAGGCGCGTGATGCCGATGCCGCCGGGGTGGCCGTCGTAGATGAAGATCGTGGGGCCGCCCGTCTGCGGGTGCATGTTCGTGGAGAGGCCGCCGATGTCCCAGCGGTCGCACATAGCGATCAAGGGCAGCACCGCTATTTGAGCGTGCTCGGCGGCGTGCAACGACCCGAGCAAGGCATCCATCGGGATCGTCTCGTTGCCGATCCTCGCCTCGCGCTCCTCGCCCTTCGCGGGCGTGTCCTTCGAGAGGCGCCTGGCCTTGCGCTCGCTCCTCGCCCCGTCGTCCGTCGTGTGTGGGCCCCTCGCGAGCCCCGTGAGCGTGGCGGCGTCCAGCTCGAACCAGAGCGCCTGTGTGGAGAACGAGGTCTGAGGCAGGTCGAGCATCACGAGATCGACCTGCGCATGATCGGATAGGCGCTTGCGCTGGTAGCCGAGCACGGTCTCGGTGACCGAGACCTCGCCGAAGGAGAGCGTCACGCCGAGCGTCTCGCGGCGGTCTAGCAGGCGCTCGACGTTGGTGTCGGTCTCGCGCTTGGGTTGGGTGTACCAGTCGCCGTCGAATGGTGCGACCAAGGCGCGGCGGTTCTCGAGGTCGAGTTCGCGCACCTCGTAGGAGCGGCCTTGGTGTAGGTAGATCGCCCCGTCGTGGACGGTCGAGTGGGCCCTGGCCGCCTCGGTCTGGCCGAGCAGCTCGCCTGAGGACACGTCGACGATCGCGAAGCTGTCGGGCGAGGAGGAGCGCAGGGAGATCTTTGCCGCGGGGTAGTCGGCGGGATGGCGCAAGACGTAAACCTCGGCGCCGACCTGCTGTTGGGACTCGGCCGCATTCGCGGTGCCGCTCGCATTCGCATCTTTCCGGACTATGCGCGCCCCATCGCCACGTGGCCGCTGAACGGTGCGCTTGCGAAGGAGCCCGGCGGAGACGAGCGCCTCGGCGTGGGCCTCCCAGCGCGGCCCGAAGAACTCGTCGTCGCCGCGTTCGAGCGGGCCCTCATAGGCCGCGCACAGGAGATGGGCCTGGTGGATCTGGGCGCTCTCGTGGTCGAGGATCGCGGCCTCGACCGGCCGTTCCAGGAACTCATCGGGATGGCGGCAGAAGAACTGGTCCAAGGCATCCTCGCCGGCG
>DATMPT010000252.1:0-4183 GCA_035567355.1 Solirubrobacteraceae bacterium | reverse complement strand
CGAACGCTGCCGGTATCATATAGTCCGGCAGACGCGCGGCAAGATGCCGCCGCAGGGCCTGGAGATCGATCTCGTCGGGCTTGGCCTGCCCATCTTTGCCAGGCACCAGGTAGGCGACGAGGCGCCGGTCGCCTGCGGTGTCTTCCCGGGCGATCACCGCCGCCTGGGTAATCCCTGCTCCATTCATGAGGACGGCCTCGATCTCGCCGGGTTCGATGCGGAAGCCTCGGATCTTGATCTGCTGGTCGGCACGGCCCTGAAAGAGCAGCTTGCCGTCCTGGCGCCACGAGGCGAGGTCGCCCGTGCGGTAGAGCCGCTCGCCCGGCTCGAGCGCGAAAGGATTGGCCACGAAGCGCTCGGCCGTCAGCCCCGGCCGATTCCAGTAGCCGCGCGCCAGGCCCGCGCCGGCGATGTACAGCTCCCCTACCACGCCCACCGGACAGGGCTGCAATCCCGCCTCGAGCACATACACGCGGGTGTTGGGATAAGGCTGCCCAATGTGGATATCTTCACGGTCGACATAGCCGCCAATGGCACCGACCGTGGTCTCTGTTGGGCCGTATTCATTGAAGACACGAGCGCCACGACAGTGCTCTCCGAGAGTCTTGAGCTGAGCCGTCGTGAGCGCCTCGCCGCCCACGATGGCCGTTTCGACGGCGGTTCTATTGGAAGGCAGCGCGGAAAGAAGAGCGATGTGCGAGGGTGTGAGCTTGACGGCGCTCGCCGCCTCTGCCTTCAAGAAGATCTCTTTGAGCGCGTCTTCAGGATGTCTTGAGGAAAGGACCTGGATCGCGCCGCCGAAGCAAATGGGGACAAAGAGTGTCGTCAGCGTCAGGTCGAAGACGGAGGACGTGAAGAGAGGCATCTTTGCCACGCTGGTGCCAAGAACATTCCGTCCCACAAGGTCGATATAGTGAGCGATGCTCCGCTGAGTGATCATGACGCCCTTGGGAGTGCCGGTGCTGCCGGAGGTGTAGATGAGGTAGGCAGGGTGGTGCGGCCGCAGCGGGATGGTGCGGTCGGCGTCGGTGGGGGCCGAGGCGGGGAAGCCGGCGAGATCTTCAGCGACTGCCGGGGTGTCGAGCCAGAGGCTGACACCGTGCTGGCCTGCCGGGAGCCGCCCGCCGAGGTCGCAGCTCGTCAGGAGGCGCTTGGGCCGTGCGTCCTGGATCATGAACTCGAGGCGTTCGAGGGGATAGTCGGGATCCAGGGGCAGGTAGGCGGCGCCGGCCTTAAGGGTGGCCAGGATGGCGACGACCATTTCGAGCGAACGCTCCAGGCAAATCGCGACGATATCTTCAGGGCCGATGCCGTCGGCGATCAGTCTCCAGGCAAGCCGGTTGGTGCGCGCCTCGAGTTGGGCGTAGGTCAGTTCCCGATCCTCGAAGACCAGCGCGATGTGGTCGGGTGTCTTGGCGGCCTGACGCTCGAAGAGCTCGGCGAGGGTCGCCTCGGGGAGGGAGGCCGCGGTGTCGTTGAAGTCGTAGACGAGCCGGCGACGCTCTTCGGGCGTGAGGATCTCCAGGCGGTGCAGCGGTCTTGAGGGATCGGCGACGATCTGCTCCAGCAGACACGTCAGACGCGCGGCGATGCGCTCGGCCGACGCCGGATCGAAGAGCTCGGCGCTATATTCGAGCTCGCCGGTGAGCCCGGTGGGCCGCTCCGCCCCATCCCGCATTTCGGTGAAGATGAACGACAGGTCGAACTTGGTGGTGCGGGTGCGGGCAGGGAGCGCGACCGCGCTCACCCCCGGCAGCTCCAGAGTGGGCTCCTGGTTGTTCTGCAGCACGAGCATGGTCTGGAACAATGGTTGCCGGCCCAATGCGCGTGGCGGATCGAGCAGCTCGACCAGACGCTCGAAGGGTAGTTCCTGGTGGGCATAGGCTTCCAGGCAGGTGGCCCGGACGCGCTTGAGCAGGTCGGTAAAAGAGGGATCGCCGCTGGTGTCGGTGCGCAGCACCAGCGTATTGACGAAAAAGCCGACGAGCTTATCGAGGGCCGCCTCAGTCCGTCCAGCGATGGCGGCGCCAATCGGAATATCGGTGCCCCCGCCCTGCTTGGTGAGTAAAGCCGCCAGGGCGGCCTGCAGCACCATGAAGAGCGTGGCGCCCTGCTCGCGACCCAGTTCCTGAAGCTTGGCGTGCAGCTCGGGCTTGATCGGTATGCCTACGGTGCCCCCCGCATAGCTCGGAGTCCGCGGCCGCGGCCGCTCGGTGGGCAGTGGCAGCTCAACGGGCAGATCGGCGAGCTTCCGGCTCCAGTAGGCGATCTGGCCGGCCAGCGGGCTGGCGCAGTCCTCCTCGTCGCCAAGCAGCGCGTGTTGCCACAGAGTGTAGTCGGCGTATTGGACCGGGAGCGGCCTGAAGGCGGGCGCCTGCCCCTTCAGCCGTGCGGCATAAGCTTTGCTCAGGTCATCGAGCAGAGGAGCAATCGACCAGCCGTCAGCGGCACTGTGGTGGACCACCAGCAGGAGCGCGTGATCATCGGGACCGAGCCGCAACAGCGTCGCTCTGCACGGGATCTCGATGGCCAGCTCAAAGCCGTGCGCTGCGGCCGCCGCAAGCTCATCTTCGAAGGTGTCGAGCGTACTGGCGACGGTCTCTAGCGGCGAGGAGAGCGTCTCCGCTGGCAGGATGCGCTGCTGCGGCCCATTCTGGCCCTCAACGAGCAGGGTGCGCAGGCTCTCGTGGCGGCCGAGCACGTCGTCCAGCGCCTGCCGGAGGGCGGCCGAGTCGAGTGGGCCTTTAAGCCGGACACCGACCGGAATGTTGTAATTGGGGTTTGCTCCCTCCAGTTGATGCAGAAACCAGAGACGGGTTTGCGCGAAGGAAAGCGGCAGCTCTGCCGGGCGCTCCTGAGTGGTCAGCGGCCGGCCCGCCTTGGGCAGGGCGCGCAAGGCGCATGCCAGATCGCCCAGCACCGGGGTCTCGAAGATGGTTCGGATCGGCAGTTCGTGTCCAAGCCGGACGCGGATCTGGGAGGCCAGGCGGGTGGCCATCAGCGAGTGGCCGCCCAGATGGAAGAAGTTGTCGGCCAGGCCCACTCGCTCCAGACCCAGGAGCTCGGCCACCAGCTCGCAGAGCAGCACTTCCTCGGGCCTGACGGGCGCCACGTACCCGGCCGCAAGGCCCGAGCCCTCCGGCGCGGGCAGTGCCTTGCGGTCCAGCTTGCCGTTGGGCGTCAGCGGCAGCGCATCAAGAACCACGAACGCTGCCGGTATCATATAGTCCGGCAGACGCGCGGCAAGATGCCGCCGCAGGGCCTGGAGATCGATCTCGTCGGGCTTGGCCTGCCCATCTTTGCCAGGCACCAGGTAGGCGACGAGGCGCCGATCGCCTGCGATGTCTTCCCGGGCGATCACCGCCGCCTGGGTAATCCCTGCTCCATTCATGAGGACGGCCTCGATCTCGCCGGGTTCGATGCGGAAGCCTCGGATCTTGACCTGCTGGTCGGCACGGCCGTGAAAGAGCAGGTTGCCGTCCTGGCGCCACGAGGCGAGGTCGCCGGTGCGGTAGAGCCGCTCGCCCGGCTCGAGCGCGAAAGGATTGGCCGCGAAGCGCTCGGCCGTCAGCCCCGGCCGATTCCAGTAGCCGCGCGCCAAGCCTGCCCCGGCAATGTACAGCTCCCCCACCACGCCAACCGGGCAGGGCTGCAAACCCGCATCCAGAACGTAAGCGCGCAAATCGAGCAGGCCGACGCCGATCAGTCTGCTGGGTCCCGTCGCTACCAGTTCTCGATCTAGGGGTGCGCAGGTAACGTGTACGGTTGTTTCCGTGATGCCATACATGTTCACTAACTGCGCTGGACCGTTGCCATAGCGGCTGTACCACCGCTCCAAGCGGCGCAGGTCGAGTGCCTCACCGCCGAAGATTACCGTGCGAAGGGCGAGCCTGCCGGCTGCATCTCCCGCTTCCTCGTCTGCCTGTATCAGCCGGTAGAAGGCTGACGGTGTTTGGTTTAGAATCGTCACGGCGTGCTGGGCGAGCAGAGCTCGGAAGGCTTCAGCCGACTTAGCGACGAGCTTAGGAACGATCACCAGACGCCCACTATGGAGCAATGCACCCCAGAGTTCCCAGACTGAGAAGTCGAAAGCGTAGGAGTGAAACATGGTCCAGATGTCGTTCTCGCCGAAAAGAAGCCAGGGCCTGATCGCGGCGAAAAGACGGATCACGTTCCGCTGAGT
>DATMPT010000251.1:0-8282 GCA_035567355.1 Solirubrobacteraceae bacterium | reverse complement strand
CGAGATCCCAGTGTTTTGCTACGAGCCCAAGCTGGGCAACCCGGTCGGGGCCTGCCGCATGTGCCTGGTCGAAATCGAGGGCATCCCCAAGCTGCAGACCGGGTGCTCGACGCCGGTGAAGGACGGCATGGTCGTGCACACGCAATCCCCGCGCGCAAAAACCGCCCAAGAAGCGGTGGTCGAGTTCCTGCTCATCAATCACCCCTTGGACTGCCCCGTGTGCGACAAGGGCGGGGAGTGCCCCCTGCAGGACATCAGCTTCGGCTGGGGCCCCGGCACGTCGCGCTTCGTCGAGCCCAAGCGTCACTTCGTCAAGCCGCTTCAGCTCTCGCCGTCGATCGCGATCGACAGGGAGCGCTGCATCCTGTGCTACCGCTGCGTGCGCTTCAGCCAGGAGATCTCAGAGGACTACCAGCTCGTACTGCTCGAGCGCGGCGCCCACTCCTACGTGTCCACGTTCGACGGCACTCCATACGTCGCCCCGTTCAGCGGCAACATCATCGAGCTGTGCCCGGTGGGCGCCCTGACTTCGCGCAACTACCGCTTCAGGGCAAGACCGTGGGACGTGGAGGATGCCGGCTCGGTCTGCACCTTGTGCCCCGCACAGTGCAACGTGACGCTCACCGTGCGCGACGAGCGCGTCTTGAGGGTATTGGCGCGCGAGAATCCCGAAGTCGACGACGGCTGGCTGTGCGACAGGGGCCGATTTGCCTACCCGAAGCTTGGCGAAGGGCGCATCGTCGAGCCGTTGCTCCGCGATGGCGGCGAATTGCGGCCCGTCTCCTGGGAGCGCGCGTTGGCAGAGGCCGCCACCCGCCTGACGCGCGCCGGCTCGGCTACGGGCGCGCTTGCCGGCGGCGGGGCCACCAGCGAGGAGGGCTTCCTGCTTGCGCGCTTGTTGCGCGAGGGGTTGGGCTCGCCCCACCTCGACTCGCGCCTCGCGGGCAGCCTCCCGCTGGAGCTACACCGCGCGCTGGCCGAGCCGGCCCTGCAGGCGAAGGTGTCAGACCTCGAGTTCGCCCACGCCGTGCTCGTGCTCGAGTGCAATCCGATCGAGGACGCGCCGATCCTCGACTTGCGCCTGCGCAAGGGCGTGCGCAGGCACGGCCTGAGGCTCATACACGCCCACGCGAGTCAGCTCTTCGAGGAGACACAGGCACGTGAGCTCGCACAGCAACTCAAACAGGCGGGCGAGGAGATCGTGGTGCTTTGGGGCGAGCGCCTCGCGGCCGGCGCCGAGGGGACACGCGCGGTCCAGGCCCTGCTCGACCTCGCCGCGAGCCTGGGCATCGCCGAGATCGACGGTGCGGGCCTGCTGGAAATCCCGGCTCAAGCCAATGGGCGCGGCTTGCGCGAGGCGGGCGTCCTGCCGAATGCGGGCCCCGGGCTCAGCCAACTCGACAAGGACGGCCGCGACGCGCGCGCGATCGCCGATGGCTTGATCGGCGGCGAGCTGAGCTGCCTATATCTGCTTGGCGCCGACCCCTTGGGCGGAGCCTCCAAGCTGGATCGGCCCCTGTGGGAGCAAGCGCTTGAGAGTGCAACCACGCTTATCGGCCACGCAAGCTTCCTGACCGATGCGATCCGCCAGCACGCGGATGTCGTGTTCCCGGCCGGCGCCTACCCCGAGAAGGAAGGCACGATCGTGCACCCCGACGGACGCATCCAGCGCCTGCGCCCCGCCGTCGCCCAGCTGGGGCAAGCGCGCGCAGAGTGGTCGGTGATCGTCAGCCTCGCCCACCGAGTCGGCCTCGACCTGGAGGTGCTCACCGGCGGCATGGCCTCCCAGCAGCTGTTTGACGCCGTACCGCGGTACGTGGGGCTCACGCTCGAGCAGATCGGCGGCAAGGGCGTGCGCCCGCATGAGCGCGAAGTGGCGGTGGCTTCATGACTTCCCTCAAGCGCTCCGAGAGACAACGATGAGCCCACTCGCGATCGTCGGCTACTACGAAGAATGGTGGATCCAGGTCATCAAGGCCATCGTGATCTTCGCGGTCGGCTTGCAACTGGTGCCGGTCGTGCTGCTCGCCGAGCGCAAGCTGCTGGGACGCATGCAGGCACGTTATGGCCCCAACCGGGTCGGCCCTTACGGTGCGTTGCAGCCGCTCGCCGACATCGTGAAGCTCTTGACAAAGGAGCAGTTCCGGCCGAGCACCGCGATCGGCTTCCTGTTCGCGCTTGCGCCTTGCATCTCGATAGTGACGGCCGTTGCGGCCTTTGCGATCATCCCGTTCGGCAACGTGCAGAACATTTTCGGCACGCCGGTGGGGCTGTACGGCGTGGATGTGTCGATCGGCCCGCTGTACCTGTTCGCGTTCGGAGCCGTGGCCTTCTACGGGATCATGCTCGGGGGCTGGTCCTCGGGCTCGAAGTACTCATTCCTGGGCGCGATGAGGGGCGCGGCGCAACTGATCTCCTACGAGGTCTCCCAAGGCTTGGCGCTGCTCGGCGTGATCTTCACCGCCGGCACGCTGTCGCTGACGGGGATCGTCGAAGCACAACAGGGCATGTGGTACATCGTGCCCCAGTTCTTCGGCTTTCTCGTTTTCCTGGTGGCGGGCTTCGCCGAGACCAACAGGGCGCCCTTTGACCTCACCGAGGCCGACGCGGAGCTCGTCGGCGGCTACAACACCGAGTACGGTGGCGGGCGCTTTGCCTCCTACTACTTCGCCGAGTACCTCAACGTGCTCGTCGTCTCGGGCATCGTGACGACCGTGTTCCTCGGCGGCTGGCTGCTGCCGTTCGGGATCCATCCACCCGGCTGGGTGGACCCGTTCGTGGTGCTGTTCAAGATGGGGCTGGTCACGTTCCTGTTCATCTGGGTCAGGGCAACCTTGCCGCGCTTGCGCTACGACCAGCTGATGAGCTTCGGCTGGAAGATCCTGCTGCCGCTGGCGACACTCAACGCACTGGTGACCGCGGTGCTCGTGGTGGTGACCCACTGATGTGGAATCCAGGCGACGACATGATCGAGGTAACGCGGACCCCCGCTCCGGGCGCCGGGCGCAGCACCTATCGCGCCTTCGCCGAAACCCTGCGTGGGCTGAAGACCACATTTGGGCGGATGCTCGAAAAACCCGTGACGATCGAGTACCCCGAGCAGAAGACGCCCGTATACCCGCGCTTCAGGGGCCGCCACAAGTTGCACAGGTTCGAGGACATACCTGAGAACGGGACACAGGCGGGTCTCGAGAAGTGCGTCGGTTGCTCTCTGTGCGCGGCGGCCTGCCCCGCGGACTGCATCAGGGTCGTGGCCGCCGAGAATACGCCCGAGCACCGCGTATCCCCGGGCGAGCGCTACGCGGCTGTGTATGAGATCAACATGTCGCGCTGCATCTTCTGCGGCTACTGCGAGGTGGCGTGCCCGTTCGACGCGATCACGATGGGCCACGACTACGAGATGTCCGACTACACGCGCAGCGACCTGATCTTCACCAAGGAGATGCTGCTCGCCGAGCCGTTGGAGCGCACCCCACTGCGCCGGGAGGGCGAGTGATGGGACGCGCGCTCAGCCCGGACTACCGCTTCGTACGAACAGCGATCCAAAAGAATCCAGAGGCGCGCTAGACGTGTCGAGCCTCCTCTTCTTCATGGCCGCGACTGGCGTGATCGCCGGCGCGATCGGCGTGGTGACGCTGAGCAACCCCTTCTACAGCGTGCTTGCCCTCGTCGGGCACCTGCTTTCGCTGGCTGTGCTGTTCCTGCTGTTGCGCGCCGAATTCGTGGCGGCCGCGCAGGTGGTCGTGTATGCCGGCGCGGTAATGGTTTTGTACGTGTTTGTCGTGGCCTACGTGGGCGACGAGGAGCAGGCATTGGACGGCGGCCTCACGCGACGCCCGCGCGCGCGCAGCGCGGACGGGCGCAAGCTGAGCGGAGCCCTGTTCGCGGGGGCCCTGCTCGTGGAGCTTCTGATCGCGCTGCTCGGCAGCGGCCTGAAGGCGGTCGAAGGCGCCGGCGCGCCGTATGCGCCCGGGCCGAGGACGTTCGGGACGCCCGCCTATATCGGCAACCTCTTGCTGACCCGTTTTCTCTTGGTGTTCGAGGCGGCGTCGTTGATGCTGCTGATCGCGGCCGTCGGCGGTGTCGTCTTGGCACGCCGCCGTGGCGGCCTGGACGAGGAGGAAGACGACCGCGACCGGCTCACTCCGCTTGACATCCTGCGCCCGCGCGGGACGGGCACGATGGTCGAGGGCGTCGAAGGGCTCGCTCTCGCGCACGCGCGCGGGGCGGGCGATTTGCAAGAGGACAACCACTCCCGTGCCGGGGGGCACGCTGCAGGGCATACCCAAAGGGCGCACGACACGCAGGCAAGCGGAGGCGGCTGGTGAGCATCGCCTGGTACCTCGCCGTGTCGGCGATCGTCTTCTGCACGGGCGCGTTCGGCGTGATGACGAGGCGCAACCCGCTCGTGGTCTTGCTGTGCCTGGAGCTGATGCTCAACGGCGCCAACCTCTCGCTGATCGCGTTCTCGCGCATGTGGGGCAACGGCGACGGGCAGATCCTGGCGATCATCGTGATGACGGTCGCCGCCTGCGAGGTGTGCATCGGGCTCGGCATGATCGTCGCGATTCACCGCCGCCGGCTACCGATCGATGTGGACGAGCTCAGGGAGCTGCAGGGATGATGGATCGTTGTTCGTACGGACCGGTGCTCGGGCGCCGCTCGCGAGTATCGAGAGTGGGCTCGTGAGCACTACCACCTTCGGCTGGCTGGTCCTGGCCTTCCCGCTGCTGGGCACGATCGTGATCGGCGCCTGCTTCGAGAAGCTACCCGGCCGCTCCGCGGGCTGGATCGGCACTGCCGCGATCGGACTGGCCTTCGTGGCGGCACTGGCGACGTTGATCTCCTTGCAGGGCCATGCAAGCGATCATCGCCAGCTGAGCTCGTCGCTGTGGAACTACGCGAGCACGGCCGGTATCGACGCGCAGATGTCGATCCTGGTCGATCCCCTGTCGGTCTTCATGATCCTGGTCGTCACGGGGATCTCCACGACGATTCACCTCTACTCGGTGGCCTACATGGACAAGGACCGGGGCTTCGCACGCTACTTCGCCTACCTCAACTTCTTCGTCTTCTCGATGCTGCTGCTGGTCTTGGCCGGCAACTTCCTGCTGTTGATCGTCGGCTGGGCGTTCGTCGGCGCCGCCTCGTATCTGTTGATCTCCTTCTGGTACCGGCGCACGACCGCCACCACCGCCGGGATCAAGGCGTTCGTGATCAACGTGGTCGGCGACGTGGGCCTCGTGCTGGGCACCTACTTCCTCTTCAAGCACACGGGCACGCTCGACTTCCTCGAGGCATTCAAAGCCGCTCCAAACGTGTTCTCGAGCGGCGAAGCGGACGTGACCGCGGGCTGCCTGCTGCTGCTCGTGGGGGCGTTCGCCAAGTCGGCCCAGATCCCGCTGCACACGTGGCTGCCCGATGCGATGGAGGGCCCCACCCCCGTCAGCGCCCTGATCCACGCCGCCACGATGGTCACCGCCGGGGTGTACCTGATCGCGAGGATGCACCCCTTCTTCGAATTGGCCCCCGCCGCCCAGGACACCGGCGCTGTGATCGGCTGCGCGACGCTCGTGATCGCCGCGACGATCGCTCTCGCCCAGACAGACATCAAGCGGGTGATCGCCTACTCGACGATGTCCCAGATCGGCTACATGATCATGGGCGTCTCGATCGGTGCTTATGCGGCCGGAATGTTCCACTTGATGACACACGCCTTCTTCAAGGCGCTTCTGTTCATGGGCGCCGGATCGATCATCGGCGCGATGGGCGGCGAGCAGTCGCTCGACAAGATGAAAGGCTTCAAGAGGGCGATGCCTTTTACTTTCGCCTGCTTCGTGATCGGCGGCCTTGCCTTGTCGGGCATCCCCCCCTTCTCGGGCTTCTTCTCCAAGGACGAGATCCTGCTCGTGACAGGCGAGCGCGGTGGCTGGCACTGGGCTCTGTATGTCCTCGGCTACGCGGGCGCGTTCATGACGGCGATCTACACGTTCCGCATGATCTTCAGGGCCTTCTACGGCGACCCCGTACAGGAGGCCAGGGAGCTCGAAGGCGGCCACCTGCACCACGCCGCCGAGCCGACCAACCCCGCGACCGGCGAGGTCGAGGACACCGACGTCGGCTTCCCCGGCCCCACCCACGCGATCGCCGAGCGTGCCCTGCCGATGAGGGTCGCCATGAGCATCCTCGCGATCGGCGCGATCGGCGCCGGGCTGGTGCAGATCCCGGAAGTTGACGACGTGATCACCAAGTTCCTGGAACCCAGCTTCGCCGGCTCGGCGCTGTACACGGTGCACACGCGCAACGGCCTGCTGTGGTTCGGTTTGATCCTCGGCACGGTGCTCGGCTTGAGCGGCATCGCGATCGCCTACCGCATCTGGGTGAAGCAGCCCTCGATTGCCGTGACCGCGCGCGCGCGCTTGGAGCCCCTGTACACCCTGTTCGTGAACAAGTGGTACTTCGACGAGCTGATCGACACGCTCGTCGTCAAGCCCGCCGCCGCGGCAGGGCGCTTTGCGAGCACAACCTTCGAGCGTGTGTTCGTCGACGGCGCGATCGTCGGCGGTGCCACCTCGCTCGTGCGCGCCGGCTCGGCCTCGGTAAGAGCCATTCAGACCGGCCTGCTGCGCTACTACGCCGCCCTGGTCGTGCTTGGCGTGGCCGCACTCGGCCTCTACTTCCTGCTGCAGACGTGAGCCACTGATGCCACCTCTTTCGATCCTGATCTGGCTGCCGGCAGTGTGCGGGCTGGTCGGTGCGCTGCTTGCAAATGTGTTGCCCTACGCGCGCGGGCGCGCGGGCGCGCAAGTCACCCCAAACGGGGACACACATTCCTCTGCCTCTGCGACAGGCTCACCCGCCGTCCGATTGACTGTGCCCGGCCTCCTGGCACTGGCTGGATCGCTTGTAGCACTCGGCCTGGCGATCGCCTACATCGTCCAGTACGGGCCCGGCTCGCATGGGCTGAAGGACGTGACCGACGTCGTGTGGATATCGGAACTGGGGATCCACTACAAGCTCGGCGTGAGCGGCCTGAACGTGCTGCTCGTGGGACTCACGGCGCTGCTGTTCTTCGCGGCGGTGCTTGCGTCGAACCTGAGATCGACATCCAACCCACCCGGTCGCCCGAAGCTCTACTACTTCCATTTCATGCTGGCCGAGTCGGCTGTGCTCGGCGCCTTCCTCGCCCAGGACCTGGCCCTGTTCGTGGCCTTCTTCGACCTGATGCTGATCCCGTTCTACTTCCTGATCTTGATTGGGGACCCCACCCGCCCCGGGCCGGACAGGGTCAAAGCGACGATCAAGCTCGTGATCTACACGCTCGTCGGCTCGCTCTTGATGCTGGCCGCGGCGATCGCCACGGGCGTATTGGCGGGCGAGCAGAACGGTGGCCACATCACGTTCGTGCTCTCCGAACTACAGGCGTTGCCGCTGAGCAGGGGCTCACAAGAGTGGATCTTCCTGTTCTTCGCCGCGGCCTTCCTCGTGAAGATGCCGGCATTTCCACTGCACGGATGGATGCCCGACGGCTACAGGGCGATGCCGATCGAGGTGTTGATGGTGTTCAGCGGCGTGCTCTCCAAGGTCGGCGCGTATGGCTTCCTGGCGATCGTGCTGCCCCTGTTCCCGCAGGCCGCGGCGCACTTCCAGACCTTGATGCTCGTGATCGCCTTGCTCTCGATCCTGTACGGCTCGGCGATGGCGTTCACGCAGACTCATGCACGCCTGATCGCCGGATACTCATCCGTGGCCCAGCTCGGCTTCATCACGCTTGGGATCTTCGCCCTGAACCCACAAGGGGCCCAAGGGGCCATTCTGCAAATGGTCAACCACGGGCTGGTCGTGGCACCGGTGTTCTTCATCATCGCCCTCTTGGCCGCGCGGGCCGGCGGCTCAGAGGACATTCGCGAGATGGGCGGCATCGCGTTCAGGGCACCCCTGCTCGCGACGATCTTCCTTGTGGTGGCGCTTGCCACACTCGCGATGCCAGGCTCCGCCAACTTCGTGGGGGAGTTCCTGATCCTGCTGGGCGTCTTCAAAGCGAAGCTCGCGATCGCCGTGATCGCGTTCGCCGGCGTGGTGATGGCAAGCGTGTATGCGTTGCGGCTGTTCATCCGCGCGATGCACAACCGTGTCGTCCCTGGCGTGAAATCGCGCGAGCTGACGCGCATGGACGCGCTGGTGCTCGTGCCGCTATTGGCGGTGATCGTGTTCCTGGCGCTCTACCCACAAGGGGCGCTCGAGCGCTCTGAAAGCTCGGCCACGACTTCGGTGGCGGCAGC
>DATMPT010000250.1:0-5071 GCA_035567355.1 Solirubrobacteraceae bacterium | reverse complement strand
CGCGGCACCCGCAAAGACCCGATTGGCATACATGCGGATGTCCAAGAGGGGTCGCGCCGACCGGCGATCGGAGGGATCGCCGACAGGCCAGCGCAGAGCATGCAGACAGAAGAGCGCGATCAGCACAACTCCCGCGAGCGTCGGCAGGATCACCTTGCCCGAGCCCAGCGCGGAGCCTGAGCCAAGCTCGCTGATCCCATAGATCATGGCGGCGAATCCCGCGGGGAGCATCGCAAGGCCCAAGACATCCAAGCGCCCGGCCTCACCCGAGTCGGTGTGGGGCAGCATGCGCCAGCCGAGCACGAACGCGATCATGCCGATCGGGACGTTGACGAAGAAGATCCAGGACCAGTGGAGGTTCTCGAGGATCAGGCCGCCGACGACCGGACCGAGGATCGGGGCCAGCATGGCCGGCATCGAGACATACCCCATGACCCTGCCCATCCGCTGAGGCCCAGCCACCTGAGCCATGATCATCATCGCGACGGGCATGATCATGCCGCCGCCGGCGCCCTGCAGGACGCGGAACACAACCAAGGAGGTCGTCGAGTTGGCAAGACCGCACAGGGCCGAGCCGGCGGTGAAGAGAACCAAGGAGGTCAGGTAGACCTGCTTGGCGCCAAAGCGTCGCGCGGCCCAGCCCGTTACGGGGATCACGGCGGCGAGCGCGAGCAGGTAGCCGGTGATGACCCACTGGACCTGGGAGAGCGGGCTGTGCAGGTCGTGCGAGAGGGTCCTCAGCGCCACGTTGACGATCGTGGTGTCGAGAATCGACATGATCATCCCGAGGATCACCACGCCGCAGATCACCCACACGTGGCGCTCGATGCGCGTCGAGGCGTGTGGGTCGGTCTGCTCGATAACTGTGCGTGAAGACATTCGGCACCAAAAGTTTAGGTACCAAACCTTCTCGCTTCAAGGCCCGGGGGTGTGCGTCAGCTCACACAGGCGCCGCACCGGCCCGGAGCCCTACCAACGGTAATGCGCAAAAGCCTTGTTGGCTTGGGCCATGCGGTAGATGTCGTCCTTGCGCTTGTAGGCGCCGCCTTGCTGGGATTGGGCGTCCAAGAGCTCGTTGGCGAGCCGCTGGGCCATCGTCTTCTCGCGCCGGTTGCGGGCGAACTCGACGAGCCAGCGCACGGCCAAGGTGCGGGCGCGCGCGGAGGGGACCTCGACGGGCACCTGGTAGGTGGCGCCGCCGACGCGGCGCGAGCGGACCTCCAAGGCCGGGGTGAGCGCCCGGATCGAAGTCTCCAGCTGCTCGATGGGGTCCTTGTCGGAGCGCTCCCCAAGCAAGGCTAGAGCGTCGTAGACGATGCGCTCGGCGGTGGACTTCTTGCCGTCGAGCATCACCTTGTTGATGATCTGCTGGACCAGCTTGGAGCGATGAATGGGGTCCGCTTCGAGCGGACGCACCTGGGCGGCTGCGCGGCGTGGCATCCAGGAACGCTACTTCTTCTTCACGCCGTACTGGGAGCGGCCCTGCTTGCGGTCGCTCACACCGGCGGCGTCCAAGGTGCCACGGACGACCTTGTAGCGCACACCGGGAAGATCCTTGACGCGACCGCCGCGTACGAGCACGACCGAGTGCTCTTGCAAGTTGTGGCCCTCGCCCGGTATATAGGCGGTCACCTCGATCGAGCCGGCGATGCGCACACGCGCGACCTTGCGCAAGGCGGAGTTGGGCTTCTTTGGGGTGGTGGTGTACACGCGCGTGCACACCCCGCGGCGCTGGGGAGCGGCGACCTTCTTCTTGCGCCCCTTGCCGGACTTCAGGCCGGGAGTGGCGAGCTTTTTCTTGGGCGCGATGCGGCCCTTGCGTACGAGCTGTGAGGTGGTGGGCATTCGGAGCGGAATCCTAGCAGCGTCGGCTTCGCGCCGACCCCCGCCGGTGAAGCGACGGGCGCGGTGGCTCCACAACTCGAGCTTGCGCGTAGGCGCACGCGCACGCGGGGCACCCCAAACGTAGACACCAACCCCGACACCCAGGACGATCGAGCCGGCGTGAGGGCTTGCTGTGAATGTGGTCCTGCTCGTCGTATGAGATCAGGCGCCTGCGCGCAGACCGGCGGAGCGCACCGGGGCCGGCATCAAGGCGGCGGCGACCAAGACCATCACAAAAGCGAGCGACTGCAGGACGATCCCCAAGGCGCTGCCGGGCATGGGGTCGCCAAACACGAGGATCCCGCCGGCCACCCCGGCGATGTTGGCAGCGGTACCGGTGACCGCGATGACGGGCACCGCATCGCCATCCTGAAGGCCTCGCGCCGAGGCATAGAAGGCAAACACCGAGGCAAGCGCCGCCACCGCGAGCCAGGGGCTGAGCAGTACGTCAAGCGCCCCGTGCGCGCCGACGATGCCGGTGAGCGCCTTGATCGAAGTGTCTGATACGCCGAACAGGATTCCCGAGGCGGCGCCAAGCATCATGCCGTGGTGCTCGACGGGGCCTCCCATGCGTGGACCCATGATGAGCAAGCCGCCGAGCCCGAACAGGCCGGCCTCGAAGGAGATCATCGCGGCGTCGGAGAAGTGCGAATGGGCGCCGTGCATGGCGGGCAAGGTCAGCCCAAGCATGACAAGCCCTGCCGCGGTCAACCACAGGCCAAGCCACTGGCGGCGACCCACCTTGAAGCCGAACATGCGGTCGGCCATGACCGCGATCAAGACCACACCGGCGGCGAGCGCGACCTGCACGACAGACATCGGCGCGAGCGCCAAGGCCGCCACGTGCAAGGACCAAGAGCCGGCGGCTACGAGCATCCCGATCGCAAACCACTTGGATGAGAAAAGAGCATGGCCCGAGCGCAAGGGATGGCGCATGTCAACCTTGGCGGCCGAGTTGGCGCCCCGGTACTTGTAGAAGAAGCCGAGGTTGGCCACGAAGGCGCAGGCGAGCGCGAGGAGTATGCCTAGGTCAAGAGTCATGAAGGGGCCCGACGGAGTGATCCATCGGCAAGGAGCGCTCGATGCTTTACTGCACCGATGCGATCCGCGCAGATTACAGCTCGCAACCTCTGTGCAAGCTAAAGACGACCGATCGATGTCCGCAGGGCACCCCCTGTGCGCGCGCGTAGGGGGTACGGTTTTGGAAGGCAAGCCTCCGGCGCAGGACACCCCACACGCGCACGCGGGGCAGCCGGCTTTGGGGGGCAAAGCTCCAGCACAGGACACCCCACACGCGCGCGCGGAGCAGCCGGCTTTCGGCCGCAAAGCGCCCTCTCCAGGCACGCCACACACACGCGCGGGGCACCCAGGCTCAGGGGACCGTCCACTGCTGCTGGTGGACATCGACGGGGTGATCTCCTTGTTCGCATTCGAGGCCGGGCCACCACCGGAGGGGTCGTTCCATGCGATCGACGGCATACCCCACTTTCTTTCTTCCAAGGCAGCCGAGCACCTGCTCGCGCTCGCGCCCATGTTCGAGCTGGCGTGGGCCAGCGGGTGGGAGGAGAAGGCCAACGAATACCTCCCTCACCTATTGGGCCTGCCGACCCTGCCGCACCTCAGCTTCGAGCGGAGGGTGGGTCGAGTGAACGCTCACTGGAAGCTCGATGCGATCGATGCCTACGCGGGCGAGCGCGCTCTGGCTTGGATCGACGATGCCTTCAACGCGGCCTGCCACGCGTGGGCATGCGCACGCGAGGCGCCGACGCTGCTCGTGCAGACGACGCCGGCGAGCGGGCTCACCGGGGGCGAGGCGGAGACACTGGAGCGCTGGGCAATCTCGCTGCGAAATCCAACAATCTCCTAACTGGAACGGGGACGCATATATGCGTCCCCGCCTGGGGGCGCATGCGCCCCCAGAGACAGCGGCGCATGCGCCGCTGTCTCACACCGGTCAGAGACCTACTCTCCCGACTCCTCGGGTACCTCCAGCTCGCCCAAGCCCTCGACGAAGCCGGGATCGGTGCTGCCTGCGCCGATCTTCTCCAAGGAGGCGAGATCGGCGTCGAACTCGCTGCCATAGCCGGTGCCAAGCCCCTCCCCCTCGGCCAAGCCGAGCTCGGCCGCGATCTCCTCTTGGTCGAGCAGGCCAACGTCGTCGATTGCGCGCGGAAGCGGCTCGGAAGGTTCGATCTCGATCCGCCGGTAGCGCTTCAGACCCGTCGCGGCCGGGATCAGCTTGCCGATGATCACGTTCTCCTTGAGCCCATTCAGACGATCGATCTTGCCCTCCAAGGCCGCATCGGTGAGTACCTTGGTGGTCTCCTGGAAGGAGGCCGCCGAGAGGAACGAATCGGTGTTCAAGGACGCCTTGGTGATACCGAGGATGATGTCCTCGAACTGAGCGGTCTCTCCGCCCTCGGCGATCACAGCGTCGTTGGCGGTCGCGAATTCGTAGCGATCGACGAACTGCCCGGGCAGGTAGTCGGTGTCGCCCTTCTGGTCGACCCTGACCTTCTTGAGCATCTGACGCACGATCAGCTCGATGTGCTTGTCGTTGATGTCCACACCCTGGGACTTGTAGACCTCCTGGACCTCCTTGACCAAGTACTGCTCGGTCTCGGTGCGTCCGCGGATCGCCAAGAGCTCGTGTGGGTAGAGCGAGCCCTCGTTGAGCTGCTTGCCGGCCTGGATCTTCTCGCCCTCGCTCACATACAGGCGCGTGCGGCGCGGGAAGGCATGACGGTGCTCCTCGCCGGCCTCGTCGGTGATGACGACGGTGAGAGCCTTTTCGGACTCTTCGATCGAGACTATGCCGTCCTGCTCGGCGATCTTTGCCAAGCCCTTGGGCTTGCGCGCCTCGAAGAGCTCCACCACGCGCGGCAGGCCGTGGGTGATGTCCGCGCCGGCGACACCGCCGGTGTGGAACGTGCGCATCGTCAGCTGGGTGCCGGGCTCGCCGATCGACTGAGCGGCGACGATGCCAACGGCGTCGCCGATCTGGGCCGTCTGGCCGGTTGCCATCGCACGGGCATAGCATGCCTGGCAAACACCGCTCGGAGCCCTGCACTTGAGTACGGAGCGCACGGGAACGGTCACGCGGACGCCCTTCTCGTGATCGTCGCCAAACGCCTCTGCGATATCGGCGAGCTCTTGACGTCCGATTTCCTCGCCACCCTCGGCGAGC
>DATMPT010000249.1:0-8397 GCA_035567355.1 Solirubrobacteraceae bacterium | reverse complement strand
AGACGCCAGCACACCAAGCGCCCAGCTCCCCGCGATAGCAACCAGGCCCCCACCTCGGGCCGCAAGAGCGAAACGGCTTGACATAGGAACAACGACGAGCAGGAATCGCTTGACGGGAGCAACGGCATGTTGTTGACCATCAGCCGTCACCGGGATAGCATCGCGTTGATCCCGAGGTTCAACTTGAAAGGCGTGGGCCTGTGAGTGACAGCATTCCCGAGCTCGCCCTGGCCTACAGCCAGGCATGGGCGAGCCACAATCCTGACGCGATCGTTGCCCTGCATACCGAGGATGCCGTGTTTCACCTGCACGACGTGGTGGAGCCATGGGTCGGCCGCGAGGCGATCCGTGCCGCAGCCGCTAGCCTCTTCGCTGACCAGCCAGACCTCGGCTTCGAGCCGGTACGCGTATTTCTCGGAGACGATCACTTCGTCTCCGAGTACGTGATGACCGGCACCCGCGACGGCAAGTCCTTCGCATGTGACGGAACCGATGTATTCAGCGTCCGCGATGGTCTCGTGGCACGCAAGGACTCCTATGTCGATTGGATCACCTACCAAAAACAGACTGGTGTCGACGTGAACTCTGCGACCGAGTCCGCTTGATATAGGGCCTCGCTATCGCTGGTGCCGCGCGTCTCCGGCGCGCTATCGACCAATGCTCAGCGCCCTTATCGCAGCTTCGACCCGGCGTCGGCAACGCCTCGGCTTGGCTGCTTGCTCCATCGCTTCGACCAGTGCTCCAGCGCCGCGGGCCGGCGACTTGCCAGCAAACCACACCGGCCGAAAAACTCGCCGAGCGAGATCACCACCACCGAGCAGGGACATCCGCCACCATCTCCACCGCGTGGCAACCGGCAGCTCGCCCTGCACATCATCGCCATCACGCGCGGCCGCATCGACCCCACTACCCGCGCCTACCTCGCCCGCAAGGCGACCGCGACGCTCCAAGCGAAGGCACGCTCGCCGCTTGTCAGGAGCCTCCGCCGTCCCTCCCGCCCGGTGACATAGAGGGTCTATGGTAAGAGTTGAGTTCGACACCGCTGTCGCGATGGCAGCCACGAGAAGGGACCAGGCCATGTTGCGCACGATCACGGACATGCCAGCCGGAACGGTCGGCTTTGAGGCCATCGGGGAGGTCGAGGACGACGATTGGGAGGAGACCGTCGAGCCTGTATTGCGCCAGGAGATCGCGGCTGGCCGCAACGTGCGGCTTCTCTACCTGATCGGCACTGGAGCCCATGGGGTCGAGGGCGACGCGATGAGCGCTGACACGGGCTTCCGCGTGCGCCACGCGACCTCGTATGAGCGGGTAGCGGTGGTCAGCGACGAGGACTGGATACGCCCCGCGCTGCGCGCCCTTTCCTTCCTGCTCCCCGGAAAGGCTCGAGGCTTTCGCGTCCGCGATCTGGCCGAGGCAAAGGCTTGGCTTGCGCAGGACGGAGCCTAGCGGAGGCCAGAGGACCTCTGCGGGTTGGCCTCAGCTGAGGGCGGCACCCTCGAGACCGCCCGACGGCTCGACATCGGGCAGACGCAGCATCCGGAACGAGTTGAAGAGCCCGAGCCCGCTCGCGAGGATCGGAACGAGCAGGGCGATCTGCAAGGCGAGGTTGGTGGAGTCGCGGTTGATCTGGAGGATCTCTTGCCGGACGGTGGGGCGCTCATGGGCAAGCATCTCCTCAAGCTGGGTGTTGCTGACGACCTGGGCGTCGTGCTCAAGCGTGTCAGCGATCTGATGCTGTTGTGCGGGGCGGATCACCGTGCTCGATTCGGTCTTGTTGGTGAACGCCAGCGAGAGTGTCGCCAGAAGGATGCCGCCCGCCATCGCGAGCCCGAAAGAAAGCCCGAACGATCCGCCCGCCGAGTTGACCCCGGCGGCCTCGCTTACCCGCTCCTCCTCGATCGGGGCGAGCGTGTAGTTGTTCAGCTGCGAGACGAGCAGTCCGAGCCCCGCACCAGCGATCATCAGGGGAACCACGAGATACCACCCCGAATCGGCCCTCGGGACGATCGGTATGAGCAGAAGCATCCCGGCGGTACTCAGCGCGAAGCCCACGCGCACGATGCTCGCCGGTCTCCGGCTCCCCGCTCGCCGGCCCGCGAGCATCGCGAAGGCGAACATCGTCAGGGAAAGGGGGGCCAGCGACAGGCCCGCCTGCAGAGCGCTGTACTCCAGGCGAATCTGCAAGAAGATGGGCAGCGCGATCATGGCGCCGCCGAGGGTGACCTGCTGCAGCGTCTGCTGGGTGATCCCGATCCGAAAGTGCGCCAGGCGGAAGAGATCAGGATCGAGCACCGTCACCCTTCCTTCGCGGTGGCGGCGCACGAGCCACCGAGCCAGCGCATACAGACCCAGGGCACCAGCCGCGATGATCAGGCCCACGTACTCGCCGCCCTCCTGCCAAACAAGGATCCCTAGGACAACGCCACCCATCCCAAGCACGGACAGCAAGGCCCCCACCGGATCGAGCTTGCGGGGACCCGTGTAGATGACGTCGCGGATCAACCCCAACTGCGTGAGAACGAGCGCGATCACGACGAGCTCGAGCATGAAGCCCACCCGCCACGACAGGTACGTGGTGACGAAGCCACCCAACAGGGGCCCAACCGCCGCCGCGATGGCTGCCGAGGCCCCCACCAACGCATAGGCCCGCTTCTGGGCCGCACCCTCGAAGTTCCCGTGGATCAGCGACTGCATCGCCGGTAGCAGCAGCGACGCCCCGAGCCCGCCGACGATCGCCCAGAAGATGATGATGGTCGAGAGGCTTCCAGCGAGCGTCATCGCGAGCGCGCCGATCGCGTAGCCGATCAGCCCGAGCACGAAGGCCCGCTTGCGACCTATGAGGTCTCCGACCTTGCTGCTGATCAGAATGAAAGCGGCCGATACTAGCGCCTCCAGCGCGATCGCCGATTGCACCCCGCTCACCGTCGTGTGCAGATCGTGGACCACCGCCGAGATCGACACGTTCATCAACGACGTGTCCACGACGAGGACGAACATCGCCATCGCGAGCACCACCGCCAGACGCGTGCTACCAGACGTCGCGGTCTCCTCCCGGGGTCGCACATCGGGGGTCACACGAACAGTGTCGCGCTTAAAGCAGCGCGCGCCTGCTCACATTGCAAACATTGCGAACATACCTCGCCGCCTCGCAAGGCACACGAATTCATAACGCTGGGAGACACATCGGATCCAGCGTTTTGCGTACTCAATGACGAGCAGAGCACTTCCTCGCAATTTCCGAGCTTCCCTTGACATAGGAGCAACTGCCCTACACGCTGCGTAGGGCGGTCCTTCGGGGGACCTCGCAGCCCGCTACCGTTGGAGCATGTCCGACGGGGCCCCCCAGGTAAAGATCTGCGGTATCACGCGGCTCGACGACGCCGAGTTGGCGGTCGAGTTGGGGGCATGGGCGGTCGGGATGGTGTTCTACGAGCCGAGCTCCCGTCGCTGCTCCTTGGCTGAAGCGCAGATGATCGCCACCGTCCTCAGGCGCAAGGTCGAGCTGTGCGGTGTGTTCGTGAACCCCTCGATGGAGCAGATAGTCGAAGCTTCAGAGCAACTCGGCCTTACCTTGCTGCAACTACACGGCGACGAGGGCCCTTCCTTCTGTGCCGAGGCCGCGCGGCGCACGGGCGCGCGCGTGATCAAGGCATTGCAGGTCTCCGGGATGGCCGACATCCAGGATGCCTCGCGCTTCCACACCGATTTCCACCTGCTCGACGCGCGCTCGGCCGAGCCAGGGCGTGAGGGCTTGCGCGGGGGCACGGGCGAGACTTTCGACTGGAGCCTGCTCGCCGGGCGCCGCTCGAAGATCCCTTTGATCCTCAGTGGCGGTCTCACCCCTGAGAATGTCGCCGAGGCGATCCAGCGCGTGCGCCCTTACGCCGTTGATACTGCCAGCGGCACCGAGAGCGCGCCCGGACGCAAGGATCCTGCCAAGCTGCGCGATTTCTTTGCCGCTGTCGAGCGGGCCGCGCTTGCCCCACCCGTCGAGCCGGGTCCGCATGGCGAGTCAACGCCGCCCGCCGCCGAGGGGGCGCCGTCGGTAGGGTCGCCGGCGTGAGCCTCCCCGTGTCCGACGGGGCGTCCCAGGAGGGTGTCGAGCACCGCTTCGGGCGCTACGGCGGCCAGTACGTCCCCGAGACCTTGATGCCAGCACTCGCCGAGCTCGAGCAAGCCTGGACTCGAGCACGCGCGGATCGTGTCTACCGGGCCGAGCTCGACGGCCTATTGCGCGATTTCGCTGGTCGCCCGACCCCGCTCTACCGGGCGCATCGTCTTTCCGAGCGCCTTGGCCGGCCGGTCTACCTCAAGCGCGAGGATCTCAACCACACCGGCTCTCACAAGCTCAACAACGCGCTCGGCCAGGCATTGCTGGCAAAGCGCATGGGCAAGCACCGCATCATCGCCGAGACCGGCGCTGGCCAGCACGGCGTCGCTACCGCCACCGTGTGCGCCCTGCTCGATCTCGAATGTGTGATCTACATGGGCTCTGAGGACACCCGCCGCCAGGCCCCCAACGTGCAACGCATGGAACTGCTCGGCGCGCGGGTGCAGCCAGTGGGAGCCGGCGCGCGCACGCTCAAGGAGGCCACCTCCGCGGCGATTCGTGACTGGGTGACCAACGTGGCCGACACCCACTACGTGATCGGCTCGGTCGTCGGACCGGCGCCCTACCCGGCCATGGTGCGCGACTTGCAACGGGTGATCGGCGACGAGGCGCGCCTGCAGATGCTCGAGCGCGAGGGGCACCTGCCTGCGCGTGTGGTGGCGTGCGTGGGCGGTGGCTCGAACGCGCTTGGCATCTTCACGGCCTTCCTTGACGACCTCGATGTGGACTTGATCGGCGTGGAGGCTGGTGGTGAGGGGATCGACACCCGTGGGGGGCCTGCTCGTCATGGTGCCCCGCTCACCGTCGGAGGTCGCGCGGGTGTCCTGCATGGCGCTCTATCGGCGGTCATGCAGGACGAGGAGGGCCAGATCGTCGAGGCTCACTCGATCTCCGCAGGCCTCGACTACCCCGGCACCGGCCCTCAGCACGCCCACCTGCGCGACACTGGCCGCGCTCGCTACGAGGCGGTCACCGACCGCGACGCGCTCGCCGCCTTCCGCGAGGTTTCGCAGCTTGAGGGCATCATCCCGGCCTTGGAGACGGCCCATGCCCTGGCCTGGGTGCTCGCCCAGCCCGATGGCGAGTTGGACCTGGTGTGCCTGTCCGGGCGTGGCGACAAGGACCTCGCCGAGGTGCTCGCCCAATGAGGCTCCTGACAACCTGTCCGATCGAGCCCATCGCCGGGGTATTCCCCCTGTGAGCGTCTCCGCGACGACCGGTGTCGACCGGATCGCGCAGGCCTTTGCTTCGAGCGGCAAGCGCGCTGCCCTGATGCCCTACCTGATGGGCGGCTACCCCACGCTTGCCGAGTCGGTCCGGATCGGCGAGGCCTGCGTGCGTGCGGGCGCTGACCTGCTGGAGCTCGGCGTGCCGTACTCCGATCCCCTCGCCGACGGTCCCGTGATCCACGAGGCCGGCACGCGCGCGCTGGCGGCCGGGGCCACGCTCGGTGGTGTCTTCGAGGTGGCGGGCGCACTGGCCTCCAACGTGCCGGTCGTGCTCATGTGCTACGCCAACATGGTCTTCGCCCCCGGCGTCGAGAGGTTCGTCGAGCACCTCGCTCAGACCGGCGCATGCGGCTTGATCGTGCCCGACCTTCCCTTCGAGGAGGCGCCCTCGGTGCTTGCTGGGTGCGACGCCCACGGGATCGCCTTGGTGCCGCTGGTGGCGCCTACCACGCCACCTGAGCGCCTGGCCCGGATCGGCGCGCGCGCGCGCGGCTTCCTCTATACGGTCTCCGTCGTCGGCACCACGGGTGAGCGTGCCGCTTTGGCTGATAGCTTCGTTGATGTCGTGGCTCATGCCAAGGCAAGCACACAAGTCCCGGTGGCGCTCGGCTTCGGCATCTCCACACCCGAGCACGCCATTCAGGCGGCGCGGGCCGGTGCGGATGGCGTGATCGTGGGCACGCGGCTCGTCCGCGCGGCTGCTGAATCCGGCGATCCGGCGAACGCGGTCGGCGATGCGGTCGCCGGCTTGGCCTCCGCGCTATCGGTATAGGCGTCTGACTCGGGTCGCCTGTTATAGGATTGCACGCGCAATGGGACTGGTGCTTACCGTCACTGCCGGGCTGATCATCTGGATCGTGCTGTGGGCGCTTGGCGCCAAGGGCTTTGACTCGTTCATGCTCGCGACCTTGGTTGTCGTTATCGGTGCTTCCTTGAAGATCCTGGCCGGCTACCTTCCTGGCCGCCGCGGCGACTAGTCACCACGTGTGCGTTCGCCGGCTGTGCCTCGGTGCTCTCGCTCTCGCTTTCACGCCGGCCGTGTCGGGGTGTGGGGGCGTGGGGACCTCGCCCGCGGCGCAGAGCATCGGCAACCAGCTGACGATCTATTCGAGTCTGCCTCTCCAAGGTCCCTCGGCCGCCATCTCGAGGCAGGTCGTGGGCGGTGAGAAGCTTGCGCTCTCGGACGCGGGTGGGCACGTAGGACGCTTCACGATCAGCTATGCCCTGCGCGACGACTCGAATCCCACCAGCGGTGAGTGGGATCCAAACGTCACGGCCGCCAACGCAAAGGCGGCGGCACAGGATCCCACCACGATCGCCTACCTCGGCGACTTCAACTCGGGTGCCACCGCCGTCTCGCTGCCGCTCACCAACGCCGCCGGCATCCTCCAGGTCAGCCCGGCCAGTCCTTACATCGGCCTAACATCGTCATTGGATGCGGGCCAGGGCGAGCCCGAACGCTTCTATCTGGCTGGCAAGCGCACGTTTGGGCGGGTAGCGCCCGGCGACCTGGTTCAAGCGGCGACCCAGGTCGCGCTCATGCGCCAGCTCGGTGTGCACAGTTTGTATGTGCTCGCCGACCAGGACCCCTTCGACGCACCGCTGGCGCAGATCGTCTCCGCCGACGCGAAGCGGGCCGGGATAGAAGTCAAGGGCCAGGACACGATCGCGATCCTTCCCGGTTCCAATTTTACCGGTGAGGTCGCCAAGATCGCTGAAAGCGGTGCTCAAGCGGTGTTCATCAGCGCGACGGCCACGAGCGAAGCGGCCTATCTCGCGCGCCAGTTGCACAAGGCCAACCATGGTCTATCGCTGCTCGCGTCGAGCACCATGCTCAACCCGGTATTCATCTCGCATCTCGGCGCCGCCGAAGGTATGACAGTGGTTGGCTCGCCTGTCTTGGCCAGACATCTTTATCCGGCGTCGGGCCAGCGTGTGCTCGCCGACTACCAGCGCCGGTTCGCCTCGGCCGGCGGACCCTATGTCTTGTATGGGTATGAGGCGATGAATGCCGTGCTGGTCGCGATTCGGGCGGCGGGCGCGCGCGGAGACGACCGCCAGGCCGTGATCGGACACTTCTTTACTATCCGCGATCGCCATTCGACGCTCGGTATCTATTCGATACAGCCCGACGGCGAAACCACCCTGTCGAGCTATGCAATCGACCGGCTGGTGCACGGTATGCCGGTGTTCTGGCGCGCGTTCGACGTCTCCGGCTGAGGCTCAATCCAGCGCGGCCCGCAGCGCCGCTTCCAGCTGGGGCTGGCGGAACTCGTAGCCGAGCATCAACGCCTTGGCGGGCAGGACGCGCGCGCCACTGGTCACGATCCCGGCCATCTCGCCATACAGCAGCCGCAAAGCAGCGCCAGGCACGGGCAGCAGCGACGGACGGTGCAGCGCCCGTCCCAACGCCTTCGAGAAATCGCTGTTGCGTTGGGGGTCGGGGGCGGTCGCGTTGACGGGGCCGCGCCACTCCGTGCCATCGATGGCCGCGAGCATGATTCCCACGAGGTCTTCGGTGTGAATCCAGGAGATGTACTGCCTGCCACCCGCGACCGGGCCGCCCATGCCGAGCTTGAACGGGGGAAGCATCTTGCCGAGCGCTCCCCCCTCGCGGCTCAAGACCACGCCTGTACGAACCCTCACGACGCGCACCCCGTATCGTTCGGCCGCCTCGGCCTCCGCCTCCCATGCGGCGCACGTCTGTGCCAGGAAGCCCTCGCCCGCCGGCGCCTCCTCGTCGATCGGCTCATCGCCGTGCGCGCCGTAGTAGCCGACCCCCGAGCTGCTCACTAGCACACGTGGGCGCTCGGTCTCGGTGAGCGCAACGATGCCTTCCCGGAGATGTCTAGTGCCACGTATGCGGCTCTCGCGGATCGTCTGCTTGGCTGATGGGGTCCAGCGCTGCGCGATGTTCTCGCCCGCCAGGTGGACCACCGTGTCTGCGCCCGCGAGCGCCTCGCTAGGCGCGGCTTCGCGTCCGGGCTCCCAGCGGGCAGCCAGCAGCGCGCCTGCCGCCGCGGAGGGTGTCGTGGTCTTCAACCTGGCTCGCCC
>DATMPT010000248.1:0-7183 GCA_035567355.1 Solirubrobacteraceae bacterium | reverse complement strand
CTTGCCGTTGCCAGCGTACGAACAGCTGGGTCACATCTTCGCTCGAGCCGCAGTCATAGCGCAGACTGGGTGTGGTTGTGGTCGCGGCTGAAACCATCTCAATCTCCTCCATCGACTCTTCCCGGAAATAGCACCTATCCGGCTCGCCGTCAAGCTCTCCAAGGGAGGACCAACCCACGAGGGTCCCAACCCCGTCTTGAGGCACTACCCCCAGCGCCCGCCGTTCTAACCTTCGATTTGGCGCTCCGCATCGCTTGGCGGAACTGGCAGTTGGCTTGCAGGTCTTCTTAGAGCAAGGCTTGCCCTGGCATACTGCGGGTAGGTCGATATCGATGCCCCGTTCTATTTGGAATGGCACGCTCGCCTTCGGGCTGGTGCGCGTGCCTGTCAAGCTGTATTCGGCGACAGAGTCCAAGCGGATCCCCCTGCGCGAGCGCCATTTGAGCGACGGCGCCGCGATCGAGCACCGGCGGCTGTGCGTGAAGGAGGGCAAGGAAGTGCCCTACAGCGAGATCGTCAAGGGCTATGAAGTGAGCGCCGGTGCCTACGTGGTGCTCACCAAGGAGGAGATTGCCGCAGCTGAGGGACCCGAGGCGCACGTCGTCGAGATCGAGCACTTCGTGAGTCGCGAGGAGATAGATCCCGTCTACTACGAGCGCGCCTACTATTTGGGCCCAGGCAAGCTGGGCGAGGAGCCCTACCGTCTCTTGCACGAGGCCCTGAGCAGCTCTGACCGCGTGGGGATCGGGCGGTTTGTATTCCATAACAAGGCCCACCTCGTAGCCGTACGGGCGTTGGGGGATGTGATCGTCCTGCACACAATGCGCTTCGCGGACGAGCTCGTGCCCGAGGGCGAGCTTGAGGTTCCCAAGCCCGATAAGACGCCGAGCGAGCTAGAGCTGGACACCGCCGAGTTGCTGATCGGCCAGCTCGACTCCAAGTTCGAGCCAGAGAGCTATGCCAACAGCTATCGCGATGCCGTGCTCGCCATGATCGAGAAGAAGGCCAGAGGAGAAGCGATCGAGGTGCCCGAAAGCCGGCAGCCCACACCCGAGGGCGACCTCTTGAGCGCACTTCAAGCAAGCCTCGAAGAGCGTGCTCCCCGCCGCCGGCGGGCAAAGGAAACCGTGCGCCCGAAGAGCACTCCGCGTCCGGGGGCAGGCCCCGCACGGCCTGCCCGGACAGCGAAGGACCCCACGCGAGCCCCGGCGTCCGCGAAGGATTCGAGGAGCCCGGCGAAGAGCGCCCGCGGTCGTACGCGAGGGGACAGCTGATGGCGCGCCCCCTGTGGTCGGGCTCTTTGAGCTTCGGCTTGGTCAACGTGCCAGTGGCGCTATACAGCGCCGTTCGCGATCGCGACGTGCACTTCAACCAGCTCCACGCCCCGGATGGCTCGCCAGTCGAAACGCGCAGGGTCTGTGCGCACGAGCAGCGCGAGGTGCCTTGGGAGGAGATCGCCAAGGGCTATGAGCTGGATGATGGACGCTGGGTATTGCTCAGCGACTCAGATCTCGACTCCGCTGCGCCACGCAAGAGCCACACGATCGACATCGAAGCCTTCGTCGAAGAGCGGGAGATCGACCCTCTCTACCTCGGCCGTCCCTACCTGCTCGTGCCCGAGAGCGAGAGCGCCGCGCGCGCATACGCTCTCTTGGGCGGGGCGATGAGGGGCTCTGGCAAGGTCGCCCTGGGCCGCTTTGTGATGCGCGCCAAGGAGCACCTCTTGAGCATCCGCCCACGCGAGCAGCTGCTGATGCTCACGACCATGCGCTTCCACGACGAAGTTCGCCCGAAGGCCGAGATCGCCCAGGAGCTCGGCGCGACCGAGCCAAGCCCTGAGGAGGTCGAGAACGCGATCGCGATCATCGCCGAGCTCGAAGTCCCATTCGATCCGAGCAGCTACCGCGACGAGCATCGCGCGCACTTGGAAGCGATCATCAAGCGTAAGCGCAAAGGCCAAAAGATCTCTGTACCGAGGGCCACCAAGCCCACCGAGCCCACCCCGGCGGCGCCCGACCTGATGGGCGCGCTGCAGGAGAGCCTCGCCCGGATCAGGGGGGAGACCCTCGCCAAGAGCGCGGAGGGCACAAAAGGGGCGACGCCCGCGCGCAAGAAGGCCAAGAAGTCACGCGCGAGCACGCCCGCCAAGCGCACGAGCGGCTCAAGCGCTCCACGATCCTGATCCGCTGAGTGAGCCTCGGCGAGCTGCTCGCGATCGCCCTGGCCGGGTTTGCCGCCGGCACCATCAACACGGTGGTCGGCAGCGGGACGCTGATCACCTTTCCGGTGCTCTTGGCGTTCGGCTATGCGCCGGTCACGGCGAATGTGTCCAATACCGTCGGCCTGGTGCCTGGATCGGTCTCAGGAGCGTTCGGCTACCGCCGTGAGCTCGCCGGGCAGCGCCAGCGCGCCGTGCGGCTTGGCACGATGTCGGTGTTGGGTGGCATCACCGGCGCAGTGCTGCTCTTGGCCTTGCCGGCGTCGGCGTTCGAGGCGATCGTGCCGGCGTTCATCGGATTCGCGCTCGTCTTGGTCGTCGTGCAGCCACGCTTGAACGCGATAATCGCCGAGCGCGGCGATGGCTTGGGCCGCCGCGGGCGCGCCTTGACGCTGCTGGGCGTATACGCGACCGGCGTGTACGGCGGCTACTTTGGCGCCGCCCAAGGGATCCTCCTGCTGGGGATCCTTGGCCTGGCCTTCGCGCAGGACTTGCACCGCACCAATGCCTTGAAGAACGTGCTCGCCGGGCTGGTCAACGGTGTGGCCGGCGTGTTCTTCATCTTTGCCGCCCACGTGGAGTGGGGACCCGCCGCGGTCATTGCCGCCAGCTCCATCCTCGGTGCCCAACTAGGGGCTCGCTACGGACGTCGCCTGCCGCCCCGGGTGTTGCGGGCCCTGATCGTGGTGGTTGGCTTGAGCGCGATCGTGCGTTTGCTGGCGTAACCGGTCCAGTACGAGCAACGATCCATATTCAAGGGGAGTTCGGGTCGAGCGTGCGCTCACTAGAGCGATCGATCAATTCTTGTGGACCGGAGGTCAGAGATGCCCCGCCACATCCGCCAGCTTCTCAATGCATAGCGTCTCGGTATGAGATTCGCAGTTTCGCCGCTGATGCCTTGCAGGCTCGCCGCACTCGACGTCGCCAGCGCATTCGGCGCGGGGGCGAGGCGGCCACATGGACCGACGGTTTCGTTTCTGTAGTTCGATGGCTAACATGGCGCTCCCCTTTCGTTCAATTGGAGGTTGAGATGGCGACCGCTGGAGGCGGAGACACGGGAAACGAGGGCGAGCAGCTCGACCCAAGGGCAAGGCTCATGCAGGAAGTTGCGAGCGAGATGGACGCCATCGAAGCGGACTTTGGCGACGACTACCGGATAGGCCGCGTCATCACGGTCGTCGAGGTCATCAGACCCAACGAAGAAGTCAATCTACGCGTTAGGGCCGGACAGCTTCCGTGGGTCACGCTCGGGATGCTTCGCTTTGCCCAGAAGTTCTTGGAGAGCCAGATACAAGGACCTCAGTAGCCTACGGGTCGCGGCGCTCGACGAGCACCCCAGAGCATCTCGTGGCGTATGCATCGATCGCCTCGCTGCCCGCGGTCGAGCAGCTCGAAGGCCCGTTCATGCGACACCCGATCGAAACCGCAAGTGGCCTCGAGGTCACGGGTTGACCGCGAGTCTCGCCAGGCGGCGCGGGCTTGAGACGCGGCGACTGCAGCTCGGCAGTGTGAGCGTGCCCGCTCTAGGCGGCTTCAGAGAGATTGATCTGTTTGGCTGTGGCAGGCCCGAGAAAGGAGTAGGGTTGATGCAGGGCCTCTATCGGCCGCTGCTGTTCGAGATCTCTCGCATACGTCCTCGCCAGGCAAGTCTGCCTCCCGGTGACTTCACGGGCCGTTTCGTCCAAACGACAGAAACGCCGTCACACGATCGGGTGCCTTCGTGCTCCGACAAGGACCGCTATGTGCAGTCGAACAAGGGGATGAGCATGAACCGAGAGGCCCACCTACCAGTGATCGGCCGTAGGCTGTCGACGCTGGCAATGACCGCAATGCTGGCCTGCTTCATGGCCTCCCGCGGGGTCCTCCTAACGCTGGCGAGGCGGCTGGCGGCGGTCGGGCCGGTCAGCCAATCTGCTCCGCCAGCTCGACGATGACCCCCCCGGGGCCGCGGACGTAGCAGAGTCTGTAGCTGTCCTGGTAGCGCCCCAGCTCGCCGACAAGCTCTGCGCCGCACACTCGTAGGCGAGCGAGGACGGCGTCGATGTCCTCGACGGCGAACGCGACGTGGCGGATGCCCAAAGCGTTCGCCGGCGCGCGCTGGTAGCCGCCGTCGGCCGGCGGCGTGTGAAACTTCGTCAGCTCGAGTCGTCCGTGCCCGTCTGGAGTGTGCAGCATGGCGATCTGCGCCCGGACGCCCTTGAGCCCGACGACGCGGTCCACCCAGTCGCCCTCGACCGGCGCCTCGCCCTGCAGCTCGAGTCCGAGCGTGGCGAAGAACGCCACCGCGTCCGCGAGGTCCTCGACGACTATGCCCACGTGGTCCATCCGCTGGATCGTCATATGCTCGATGGTAGGCACGCTGACTGCGGATCTCTCGAAGATCGCGTGCGGCGTCTCACCGATGTGAGACAACTCGGTCTCATTCAAGTGAGACCGTCGGTGTCCCATTCAAGTGAGACAGCCATGCGGCGTGATGGCCCGGGCGGGTCGGCTTGATCGGCGCCAAGAAGAGGCCAGCTCGGAATCTAATCTAGAGGTAGCAAAATTATGTTATAGTTCTGCTATGCCCAGGTTGGGGATGCGACCGCTGCGGATGACGCCCGCTGACGAGGACCTCTACGTCCAGCGTTCGCACGACCTCGCGCAGATCGAGGCGGGCCTCTCCTATGGCTTCAATGTGATCGTGCTCGGCGAGCGAGGGGGGGGGAAGACCACTCTTTTGAACGTGTTCGAGCGCCGTGTGATGGAGGAGGAGCTCGCCAGCTTTGGGATCGTGCTCGTATCTGGTGGAGCAATGTCGAGCGCCACGGAGACGCTCGACGGGATAGCCCGGGCGCTCGACCCGTCGGGCACCCGCGTCGCCAGAGCCCAGGCCCAGGTGCTTTCATCGCCGGCGTCGGATCCCCTGATCGCAGCCTACGAACGGCTCGCCTATGTCGTCTCCGGCCTTCGTGAAAGCAAGCCGATCATGTTGCTCGACCACCTTTCTGCCCCCCTGTGCTGGGAGCTCTTCGGACGGCTTCGCGACGAGATGTGGACGCTCGATCTGCGGTGGGTTCTCGCCGGCGACCTCGACGACCAGGCGCACCTGCTCGCGCCGCCCGCCGACGCGTTCTTCGAACACACGATCTACCTGACCCCCTTTGACAGGCAGGAGATCGTCGAGCTGCTCACCCGCCGCGACCACGACGGCCAGATCGACGACGACGTGCGGCGGCTAATTGCCGAGCGCTGTGAGGGCAACCCCTCGCGCGCGCTCGCGCTGGCGCGGCGCGCGGTGCTCGCTGAGGACTCGCTCGCGGCGGTGCTGCGCGGCACGGTCGTCGAGCAGATCGAGCGCGAGCTGGGTCGACCGGCGGCGCGCCTGGCTGACGACCTCGCCCGCAACGGGCCCGCCGGCCCATCTGACCCAGACCTGCTGCGCCGCCTCGGCTGGTCGCGACCCCGCGCCTACCAAGTCTTCGAGCAGCTCGAGCGCGCCGGCCACGTCGAGATCTCCGCAGAGCGCACCGGCCAACCGGGGCGCCCGCGTAATACCTACCGGCTCAGGGAGGAGCGAGCATGAGTCGCGCGGCGTTGCTCGCGGCGGCGGCGGCGCCGCAGGTCTTTGACCCCACGCCGCCACCCGACACCCTCGGTGCCTGCTTGGCGCCATACGAGTCGTTGATCGAAGGTTGTCAGCTCGAGAGTGACCTCCATGACAGGTTGCGCGCTTACGCCCGGATAGCGCTCGTCGGTCCCCGCGGCTGTGGGAAGACCAGCGTTGCGCGCTACGCGCTGGACGCCGAGGACGTCGCCATGATCCTGATCAACGTCGTCACCGAGAAGCAGAAAGACATCTCGACCGTCCGTGGCTTTCTGCGCATCCTCGTCAGCCAGCTCGTCAACCGTGCCGAGACGGCCGGCAAGATCACCGGGTCGCAGCGACAGAAGCTGCTGGCGGCAGCGCAGCCGACGCTGCCGCTCGACCGTCAGTTGATCAGCTACCGCGCCGCGCTCTCCGGTGGACACTGGTTGCTGCGCGGCGGCATTGCCCGTGACGTGACCAAGACGATCGGCGGCGGTCGCAGCTACAACACCACGCAGGCGCTGCGCGAAGCTGCCACCGAGGCGCTCGAGGTCGTCGGGAGCCACGGTCTCGTCCCCGTGCTCGTTGCCGATGACACGGACCGCCTCGGCCGCGCGGCAGGCAAGACCGCAGGCAAGGTGCTCGGCGGCTTCTTCGGCGAGGTTCTGCGTGAGCTCGCCGACAACCTCGAATGTGGCTTGCTCATCGCGGTTCACGATGACTACCTCACCTCCGATGACTTCGACTACCGCGACCTCACACACGGCGTGCTCGAGAACATACGGATGCCGAAGCTCACACACGCAGAGCAACTCGCCGCGATCATCTCACGCCGCGCAGAGTTTCTGACGCCGCCCTGCGCGGCACCTGACTTGGTCGCCACCGACGCCCTGCACACATTGATCAGCCTGCACTGCAACGAGCACGCAGGCAGCGTGCGGCGAACGCTCGGCGTGCTCGCGCCGGCGCTCAAGCTCGCCGTTGACGACGACGCCACCGAGCATGTCTGCGCACGCCACGTCACCGCCGTCGACTAGCGTCACAGCCAATCTGCTCCGCCAGCTCGACGATGATCTCCTCGGGGCGGCGGACGCAGCAGAATCTGTAGCTGTCCACTCACGACGGGGTTCATGCCTGTGGTCGGCGGGAGCATTCAGCGTGCCTCGCAACAGAAGCTTGGGCCTTGGGGTGATGGGACGTTTGGGGCTAGATCGCGTGTGGTTTGGCTTGGGAGGGGCGCTCTGTTTGGAGCTCCCGGTCGAGTCTGATCGCGGCACTGATCAGCGCGAGGTGGGTGAAGGCTTGCGGGAAGTTGCCGAGCAGCTCGCCGCTTGAGCCGATCTGCTCGGAGTACAGCCCGAGGTGGTTTGCGTAGGTGAGCATCTTCTCGAACGCCA
>DATMPT010000247.1:0-4010 GCA_035567355.1 Solirubrobacteraceae bacterium | reverse complement strand
CGGCGTTCGAGTTCGCCACCGACTACTCGCGCGAACGCGTGCAGTTCGGCGTCCCGATCGCGATGCACCAGGCCGTCCAGTTCATGATCGCCGACATGGCGACCGACGTTGAGGCGGCGCGACTGCTGACGTGGAAGTCGGCCGTGCTGCTCGACCAGGGTGAGCGCAACACGCTCGTCTCCTCACACGCCAAGCGCTTCGCCGCCGATGCCGCTATGAAGATCACGACCGACGCCGTGCAGGTCTACGGCGGATATGGATTCATCAAGGAGTATCCGGTCGAGAAGCTCTTCCGCGACGCCAAGATCATGCAGCTGTACGAGGGCACCTCGCAGATCCAGCGCCTGGTGATCGCGCGCGAAACCTTGCTGCCGCGCCGCGTCGAGGAGCCAGCCGCCGTCTGATGTTCGTGTTCAAGGCCGCCGTTGTCGGGGCGGGCACGATGGGAGGGCAGATCGCCCAGACCATCGCCGCCGCAGGGATCCCCGTGCTGCTCAAGGACATCGACCGGGAGCTCGTGCAAGCCGGTCTCGACGAGGCGCGCAAGGTCACCGAGGGTCAGGTTGGCAAGCTCGTCTCCAAGGAGCGCATCACCGCCGAGCAGGGAGCCGCTCAGATCGAGGAGGTTCTCGGCCGGATCGACGGAACCACCTCCTACGAGGGCTTCGGCGACGTCGATTTCGTGATCGAGGCGGTGCCTGAGCGGATGGAGATCAAGCAGGCCGTGTTCGCCGAGCTCGACGCGGTTACACCCGGCCACGCGATCCTCGCCTCCAACACCTCCTCCTTGTCGATCGGCGAGATCGGCGAAGCGACCCTGCGTCCCGAGAAGGTGGTTGGCTTCCACTACTTCTACCCGGCCTCGGCGATGCCCTTGGTGGAGATCGTCGAGGGCGAGGAGACCTCGCCGGAAACCCTCACCGCCGCGCTCACCTTCGCCCAGGCGATTCGCAAGCAGCCGATCGCCTGCCTCGAGGTCCCTGGGTTTGTCGTCAACCGCATCCTGATGGCCGGCATGTCCGAGCTATGGCGCGAGCAGGAGACGCGGAAACTCTCGATCAAGGCGATGGACGAGGGCATCGCTGCCGCCGGGGTCGTGCCGATGGGTCCCTACTTCCTGGTCAACCTGCTCGGTCTCGACACGGTCCTGCACGTCGCCAAACACGTCGCCGGCGCCTACGGAGACGAGCGCTTCTATGTGCCCAAGGGCATGCAGAAGCTGGTCTCCGAAGGCAAGCTCGGCGCAAAGACCGGGGGAGACGGCGTCTACAGCCCAAGCGGCGAGCCGAACCTCAAAGGCGAGGAGGAGCCCGACGTCGACGAGCTCGTGGAGCTGCTCACCTTGAAGACGTTCGTCGAGGCGGCGCTCGTGTTGCAAGAGGGTGTCGCCACCCACCGTGACATCGACTTCGGGATGATGGCCGGCGCAGGCCTCGATCCCCGCAGGGGCTTGATGCCGCCATTCATGAAGGCCGACGCCGAGGGGCTCGACTCGGTCCTGGAGCGCCTGGAGGACGCCGCCGAGTCTCATGGCGAGCGCTTCGCGCCGCCGGCGATCCTGCGTCGCCTGGTCGCCCAAGGGCGGCTGGGGCAGAAGAGCGGACAGGGCTTCTATGCCTATCCCCAGCCCGACGCTGAGCAGCCGGGCGAGGTGGTCAAGCTCGAGACGCGCCCCGACGGCGTGGCGATCGCCTGGCTTGCAAACGGCCAGATGAACTCGATTGCCCCGCAGGTGATCGAGGATCTCGGCAAGGTCTGGAACAAGGTCGAGAGCAGCGATGTGCACGCGCTCGTGATCGCCTCCTCTAATCCCTTCCTGTTCAGCGCAGGCGCCGACATCAAGGCGTTCACCTCAATGGACACAGATTCAGGCCCACCCGCCCAACAGCTGATCCACGCCGCCCACGCGCTCTTGCGCGAGCTCGAGACCGCTGGGGTGGCCACGATCGCCGCCGTCAACGGGCTCGCCTTCGGCGGTGGCTGCGAGCTGGCGATGGCCTGCGACGTGCGCATCGCCGCGCGCTCGGCCATCTTCGGCCAGCCGGAGATCAAGCTGGGGATCATCCCCGGCTTCGGCGGCACCCAGCGCCTGCCTCGCTTGGTCGGCGAGAACAAGGCACTCGAGATGAACCTCGTGGGCGACCCGATCATGGCCGAAGAGGCGTTCGAACTGGGACTCGTCAACCGCATGGTCGAGGATCACGAACTACTCGACACGGCACTCTCTTGGGCTCGCCGTTTGGCGAGTCAGGCGCCGGTCGCGCTCGAGCAGATCAAGCGTGTGTCCGGCGCCGGCGACCTCGACGAGGGCATCGAGGCAGAGAAGCGTGCCTTCGCCACGGCGTTTGCAAGCGAGGACGCCAAGGAGGGCATCTCCGCATTCCTTGGCAAGCGCCCGCCGAGCTTTCGAGGTCGCTAGCCCGGCGGCGCCGCTGGGCGACGCTGTCGTGGGTGCTGTGGGGACCGCGGACCGGGCGGGCTATTACATTCAAAATTGCCAGAATCGCTTAAGCTAATCGCGACGGTTGCCGACATCTCGATTCATGTCGGTTCCAAATATCGGGTTGAGTGGCGACGGCGCCGGGGCCGGGGCCGATCGTGGGGCCGGGAAGGCTTCGGTGGGGAAGGCTTCGGTCGGGAAGACCTCGGTCGAGGAGGTTTCACCCGCGGCCAGGATGGAGCTGGAACGCCACCTGCGCAGCCTCGGCGAAGCTCTCAACGGGCGCACCGAAGAGGTAGTCGGCGGCATCCTCCGGCGCAACGAGGAATCGGGCGTTGTGCTCGAGCCGATCGTCGAAGACAGCTTTGTCAAGGTCGGCACCGTCTCGACCATAGCGGTCGCCAGGTGGATGGCTGGCGAGGGCGCCGAGGTGGCGCGTGAGGTCGGCCAGGAGTCTTGGAGCATCTTCGGCCAGCTTGCCGCCCAGCGGGCCGCGCCGCTCAACGAGGTCACCAAGCGCTGCCTGCGCTGGCGCGACGCCGCCGAGGATATCGTGGGCGAGATCGTCTCCCAGCTCGAGCTGGGAGAGACGGTGCTCGAACGGGCGCTCTCGATGCTTCAGCGCAGCCTCGACGTGACGCTGGTGCGCATGTGCCAGTCCTTCGAGGAAGAGCGCCAACGCGCCCACGAGGAGCTCTCCCGCCGCCAGGACGAGCTCGCCTTCATGGCCACCCACGACGCGCTCACGGGCCTGCCCAACCGCACCCTGATCCTCGACCGCGTCGAGCAGATGCTCGTGCGTGCGCGGCGCAGCCAGACGCCGGTGGCGGCCCTGTTCGTGGATCTCGACAACTTCAAGAGCATCAACGACACGCTCGGACACGGCGTCGGCGACCAGCTGCTGCGGGCGGTCGGCGCGCGCCTGGAGGGAGTCGTGCGTGACATCGATGCGCTCGGACGGCTCGGTGGCGACGAGTTCGTGGTCGTCGCCGAAGGGATGTCCTTGGCCGCCGGCCCCGAGTTGATCGCCGAGCGCCTGCTCACTGCCCTAAAGCAGCCCTTCAAACTCAAGGGTGCCGAGAGCAAGCGCCTGACCGTGACCGCCAGCGTGGGTGTCGCGATGGGCGATCGCGCGACCGCCGAAGAGCTCTTGCGCGACGCCGACATCGCGATGTACCGCGCCAAGTGGGAGGGCAAGAACGGCTATGTCGTATTCGAGTCGGGCATGCAAGACGCCGTCCAGAGCAAGATGGAGCTGGAGATGGATCTGCGCGACGCCTTCGAGAGGGAAGAGTTCTTCATCGTCTACCAGCCCACGTTCAACCTGCGCGAGATGATTCCGACGGGGATGGAGGCATTGATTCGCTGGCGCCATCCGCGGCGCGGCGTAGTCCAGCCCGACGACTTCGTCCCGCTGTTGGAGGAGACCGGCCTGATCGTGGATGTGGGCCGGTGGGTCCTGCGCGAGACCTGCCGTCAGGGCGCCGAGTGGCGCGAGGCAGGTCGCGAGGTCGGCGTGGCGGTCAACGTCTCAGCCCGCCAGCTCGACAGGGATGAGCTGGTCGGCGAA
>DATMPT010000246.1:0-2671 GCA_035567355.1 Solirubrobacteraceae bacterium | reverse complement strand
CGGCCCGCCTTCCCGGTTTAACCAGCCCGCGCGCCGGCCTTGCGGCGGTCGCGGCGGCCGCGCTCCTCGCCGTCGTCGTGACGGCCGGGCTGCTTGGGGGTCCGAGCCACTCCGGGTCCCCCGCGCTGAGCGTGCAGCGGGCGGCTGCGCTGACGTTGAGCGCCGCGACTGGCCCGGCGCCGGCCGAGGACGAACAGCACCGCTCACAGCTGAGTGTGGCGGTCGATGGCCTGGCCTTCCCCTATTGGAAGGAGCGCTTTGGCTGGCGCAGCAGCGGCACGCGCAGCGATGAGATCGGCGGACGCACGGTGAGAACCGTGTTCTACGTCAACGGCGGCGGCCAGCGAGTCGGCTATGCGATCGCGTCCGGACGCGCTCCTGTGACCGGCGGCGGGACGGTGGTGCGCCGCTGGGGCGTGCCCTATCGCCTCCTCGAGCACAACGGGACCACGGTCGTGACGTGGCAGCGCGCGGGACACCTGTGTGTGATGGCCGGCCGCGGCGTGAGCGCGCATACGCTGGTGAGCCTTGCGAGCTGGGGCAGCGAGCACGCCGCCTGACCGGCGACTCGCCCGGCGCAGCCGCCCGGTCGATGCTCCACTTGCGCTACAGGCGAGACCTGGGAAGATCGGACCCACGCGCGGCGTCTTTCCTGTTAGCGACAGCGCGGGAGACCCCGCAGAGAGG
Organism: Solirubrobacteraceae bacterium; assembly: GCA_035567355.1. Taxonomy (GTDB): domain Bacteria; phylum Actinomycetota; class Thermoleophilia; order Solirubrobacterales; family Solirubrobacteraceae; genus Palsa-744. Next base: position 1,984 of record DATMPT010000246.1, on the reverse strand, counting down.
AGTAAGGATCATGAGAGGAAGAGCACTTGCAGGCGCGTTCGCCACGCTTGCCGCCGCGACGGGCGTAGCGATTCCGGCGCTGGCTTCAAGTGGCGGCCAGGCCGCCGGCGTGCACTCGGTGACGCTCTCGCACATCAGGTACCACCCCGGCACGCTGAACATCAGACGCGGCGACACGGTGAGGTGGCTGTGGGAGGACAGAGGCAACGAACACAACGTGACCGGCCACGGCTTCAAATCGAGGACGATGACCAAAGGGTCGTTCAGCGTGCGCTTCACCAGAGCGGGCACGTTCAACTACCACTGCACGATCCACGTCGCCGAAGGGATGAAGGGCAAGATCGTGGTGCACTGAGCCGGCCGCGCCGCCCGCCTGCTCGGGCACGCTCGGCGAGGGGTAGCGCTCGCGCCGGTAGAACAGGCGAGTCGGAGCGGGGCCGTCCGGGGAGCCAGCCTCCCCCGTCGACTACCCGCTCCGCCCTGGGCCGTGCTTGGCCTCAGGATTTCTCCGCGCGCCTGCGCGCCGGCGACGGCCACTCTCCGAGCGCCGCCGCAATCATGATTTGTCCACCTTGGTCCCGCTGGGCGAGAGCACGTACCAGTCGGCGCCGAAGCCGTGGACTCCCTGCCCGTAGGCGTCTCCCGAGTCTTTGTCCCGCGCGAAGAAGTAGAGCGGGTGACCCTTGTAGGTGACCTGGGTGGTGCCGTCCGAGCGGGTGATCGTGCCCAGCTCGGCGGAGCTCGCGGCGCCGGCGACCGTGGGAGCACCGCTGGTGGTAACCGGCGGCCACACCGAGGCACAGGCGCCGGAGCAGCTCGAGGCCGCACCCTTGTCGCCCTCGAACATGTACACGGTGAGCTTCTTGGGGCCGGCCGCGAGGATCGAGCCGAGCTTGGAGGCGGGCTTGACGGTGACCGCCACAGCGGTGGCGGCCGCGGGTGTGGTGCTTGCCGCTGCGCTGCTTGTCGTCTGTTCGCCTGTAGTGGGATACGCCGATGCCGCCGATGTGGCACTCGAGGATTTACTCGAGCTGCCGCAACCCGCGGCGAGCAGGGCCGAGGCGCTCAGTACGGCGATCAGGCCGGTAGTTGGTGTCTGCATGAAAGGCTCCTACGGTCGTTTGACGTCGTACGGGGACCCGAGGCGGGTCAGCAGGTAAGACGCCGGCCGGACGCGATCCTTCCTGTTGAGGTAGCTGCCATCCGGTGTAGCCGACGCCTGGTGCAACCGGTGTCGACGCCAGCAGCGACTACGCCGACAGCGGCGGCCCCGCCCAGCGCACGCCCTCGCTCACGGGCAATACCGCCAGTGCGTCCGACAGCCGCTCACCGCTCGGCGTACTCAGCTCGAAGTCGAGCTCCAGGGCGGGGACAAGGACGAAGCGGCGCGAGAGGACTTGCTCGTGGGGCAACGTCATGCGCTCGTGATCTAGCTGGATGTCGCCGAGCAGCAGGATGTCGATGTCGATCGCGCGCGGTCCGTGACGAATGCCGCCCTCGCGCCCCAAGTCGCGCTCCAGGCGCTTGACCGCGTCGAGCAGGTCGAGCGGCTCGAGCGCCGTCTGGACAAGCACGCACGCATTGAGGAAGCTTGGCTGGTTGGGCACCTCGCCAACCGGGTCCGTGTCGTACACCGACGAGGCACCGGTGACACGCACCCCCACCGATGGCAGCGCGTCGACGGCGGCCTGCAGCTGGGAGCGGCGGTCGCCGACGTTCGATCCGAGGCCAAGCAGGCCGGTGCGTAGGGCCATCGCGGCGGAAGGCTACCGGGCCGTCGGGGACCAGCAGGTCGCTGTCCTTGGTGGCGCGGATGTGGCCGTGGTAGATCACGCTGAAGCCACCGATCACGACGTACTCGAGTTTTATCGTGTCTGTTGGTTGTGTTGGTGTGGTTGTGTTGTGATGGCGTTTGTTAGTTCGTTTCCGCGGGGGGTGAGGGTCCAGGCGTTGGGTTCGCCTCGAGCGGGTCCGGCGCCGGTGT